>NZ_MEHJ01000001.1:4592500-4837500 GCF_001746415.1 Streptomyces agglomeratus | reverse complement strand
CGGCCTGCGGGTGGTGCGGGACGACGGTGGGCCGATCCGGTTCCGGCATGCGCTGGTGCGGGGCGCGGTGGGGGGCGTGGAGATCTTGATGACCTTCGGGGTCGTCGCGTGCATCGCCTCGCTCGTGTCCGAGCGGGGGCGGCGCCTCGGCGACGTGTTCGCGGGGACTCTCGTCGTACGGGAACGGGTGGCCGCGGGGCGGGTGGGGGCGGTGCCGCCTCCACCACCGTGGCTCGTGGGGCGGTTCGCGGGACTCGATCTGTCCGGGGTGCCGGATGGGCTCTGGCTGGCGATACGCCAGTACCTGACGCGGATGGGGCAGCTGGACCCGCAGGTGGGTGCGGCCATGGCTGAGCGGCTGGCCGGGGACCTGGCGGCGCGTACGGGGGCGCCCGCGCCGCGGGAGGTGCCGGCGGCGGCGTATCTCGCGGCTGTGGTGAACGAGCGGCAGGGGCGGGATGTGCGGCGGGGGTTCGGGGGCGCGGGGGCGTTTGGTGCGGGTGTGGCTTCGGGGGCCGGGGCTGCTGGTGATGCTGGGGTGATTGGTGGGGGTGCGGCTCCCCCGGCTGCGGCTCCGGGTGCGGCTCCCCCGGCTCCGGGTGCGGGTGCGGCTCCTTCGGGTGCGGCTCCCCCGGCTCCGGGTGCGGGTGCGGCTCCTTCGGGTGCGGCTCCGGGGCAGGGTGGGGTTCGGGCTGGGGCGGGGGCCGAAGCGGGGGGATCGTCGTCCCGGACCGGGTTCGCGCCGCCTGCTTAGCGGCTTCCCTTTCCCGTATTCGGCTCCCCTGCTGAAACTGGGGCTGTGCCCCCGGAACGCGTTCCTCTGACGCCGGACGGGCTGAGCGGTGACGGCGACGCGGGCTGTTCCTCACGGCGAACGGGCCCTTGCCCGGACCGGCCACCCGACCGTAGCGGTGGGGACGGAGACCGGTGGCCACCGCGCGGGCGCTCCTTCGCAGCGCCTCGCCCCTGCTCGGGCACCAGACCCGCATCGGGCGTCCGGTGAGGTGGGGTCAGAGGAAGGTCGAGGGTGGGGTTTCCAGGTGCTCCAGTTCCAGGCCGGGGGCCGCCAGGACCACGTCGCCGGCGATGTGGATGTGGTGTTGCTCCCCGGTGTCCAGGGCGTTGACCTGGTATTCGTCCACCATCAGGGGGCCGTTGTCAGTGGCGTGCGCTTCACTCTTCAGCAAGGCCCAGGACTGGTCGATCGTGCGGGGAGCCAGGACCGGGTCGGTGAAGGCGACGAGGCGGATGCGAGTGGCGCGGGAACCGGGGGTGAGGCGCAGGAGACGGGTCGCGGCGACGAGGAATGCGGGGGATGTGCCGGTGAAGGTGTGGGCGGGGACGTTGCCTTCGGTGGCGTGGGTGCCGGTCGGGTCGGTACGGACCCAGGTGACGCCGTCGATGGCCGCACCGCGGACCTGCCAGCTCGAGGCGTGCAGTTCCAGGCGGATGGGGCGGCCGAGATCGTCGATGGCCAGGTCGACGGAGCCGGCGTGGTCGCCGGAGGGGGTGGTGATCTGCGAGACGTAACGCCAGCCGGAGGGGCCGGGGGCGCAGTGGAAGTGTTCTTCGCCGAGGGGGGTGTGGTCGTGCGGATCGTGGAGTGAGTATCGGCCTCGGGGCATGGGTCTGTCCGGTTCTTCGGGTCCGACATGGGGCAGGCCCCCGGCACGGGGGTGCGGGGGCCTGCCTGACAGCTACTGCTGCTGGGTGCTGAGCGGGTGGCTCAGTAGCGGTAGTGGTCGGACTTGAACGGGCCCTCGACCTGGACGCCGATGTAGGCGGCCTGCTCGGGGCGGAGGGTCGTGAGCTTGACGCCGAGGGCGTCGAGGTGGAGGCGGGCGACCTTCTCGTCGAGGTGCTTGGGCAGCACGTAGACGTCGGTCGGGTACTCCTCGGGCTTGGTGAACAGCTCGATCTGGGCCAGGGTCTGGTCCGCGAAGGAGTTGGACATCACGAACGAGGGGTGGCCCGTCGCGTTGCCCAGGTTCAGGAGGCGGCCCTCGGACAGGACGATGATGACCTTGCCGTCGGGGAACTTCCACGTGTGGACCTGCGGCTTGACCTCGTCCTTGACGATGCCGGGTACGGCGGCGAGGCCGGCCATGTCGATCTCGTTGTCGAAGTGACCGATGTTGCCGACGATGGCCTGGTGCTTCATCTTGGCCATGTCCGCGGCCATGATGATGTCCTTGTTGCCGGTCGTGGTGATGAAGATGTCGGCCGTGGAGACCACGTCGTCGAGCGTCGTCACCTGGTAGCCGTCCATGGCTGCCTGGAGCGCGCAGATCGGGTCGATCTCGGTGACGATCACGCGGGCGCCCTGGCCGCGCAGCGACTCGGCGCAGCCCTTGCCCACGTCGCCGTAACCGCAGACGACGGCGACCTTGCCGCCGATCAGCACGTCGGTGGCGCGGTTGATGCCGTCGATCAGGGAGTGGCGGCAGCCGTACTTGTTGTCGAACTTCGACTTGGTGACGGCGTCGTTCACGTTGATCGCCGGGAAGAGGAGGGTGCCGTCGCGGTGCATCTCGTACAGGCGGTGGACGCCGGTGGTGGTCTCCTCGGTGACGCCGCGGATCTCGGAGGCCAGCTGGGTCCACTTCTGCGGGCTCTCGCCGAGGGTGCGGTTGAGGAGCGTGAGGATGTGCGCGTACTCCTCGCTGTCCGCGGTGGAGGGGTCCGGAGCCGCGCCGGCCTTCTCGAACTCGACGCCCTTGTGGACGAGGAGGGTGGCGTCACCACCGTCGTCGAGGATCATGTTCGGGCCGCCGGTGGGCGTGTTCGGCCAGGTCAGGGCCTGCTCCGTGCACCACCAGTACTCCTCCAGGGTCTCGCCCTTCCAGGCGAAGACCGGGACGCCGGCGGGGGCGTCGGGGGTGCCGTTCGGGCCGACCGCGATGGCCGCCGCGGCGTGGTCCTGAGTCGAGAAGATGTTGCAGGAGGCCCAGCGGACCTCCGCACCGAGGGCGACCAGCGTCTCGATGAGAACGGCCGTCTGCACGGTCATGTGCAGGGAGCCGGTGATGCGGGCGCCGGCGAGCGGCTGGGTGGCCGCGTACTCCTTGCGGATCGACATCAGGCCGGGCATCTCGTGCTCGGCGAGCGTGATCTCCTTGCGGCCGAAGGCGGCGAGGGAGAGGTCTGCGACCTTGAAGTCCTGGCCGGTTGCGACAGTCGTCATGCGGGCTGCTCCTCGTGGCTGTGGGTCGAGGTGGGTACGGCTGACTCTGCGGGCGGCGGGCATACGAGTGCCCGGGCGCTCGCAGCGCAGTCCGTCGGAGGCCCTCTCTCCCTCGGCCGGCCCACTGGACCGCCCGACCGCCATCAGCAGCGACGTCTGGCTAGGTCACGAATCTACACCGATCGGCCCAGTGGTCCCCAGCCCCCCTGGTCAGGCTGTGGCCGAAAGCCGGATGACGGCCGGGTTCGGAACGTGCCGGGTTCGGAACGTGCCGGGTTCGGAACGTGCGGTGGCCGGTGACGAGGGCGGCCTTCTCGTAACGGGACCTCCTGCCCCGTTGACCGATTGTGATCCTTAGCATGTGCGAGCACATACGGGCGCGAGGGTGGGGGCAGCATGCGGCGGGTGGCAGTGGCGGGCGGGCGGCGCCCTGGGAGAGGGCTCGGGGTCGCGGCGGTCGTGCTGCTGCTGACCGGGGCCGTGCTCGTGACGGTGGGGCTGGTGGTGGGACGGGGCGGGCACCAGGCGTCCGAGGTGGGCAGCGGGAGCATGGACCCGACGTACCGGCAGGGCGACACGATCGTCACCGAGGAGATCGGCGGCGATGACGTCCGGCGCGGCGACGTGATCCTCGCCTCGATTCCGGAGCGGGTGCCTGACGGGCTCTCCTTGCAGCGCGCCGTGGCGCTGGGCGGCGACCGGGTGGCCTATCGGCGCGGGGACGACACGTTGACCCTGAACGGGCGGCCGCTCCGCGAGCCGTACGTCAGGGACGGCGAGCCGGGCGACGGCATGACGTCGTTCGACGTGACGGTGCCCGAGGGCCGGATGTTTCTGCTCGGCGACAACCGGGGGAATTCGCGCGACTCCCGTTACTTCCTCTCCGAGCAGTCCGGCACGGTCGCTGTGAGTGCCGTGCGCGCCCGGGTCCTCGACGACTGGACGGCTCCGGTACTGCTCGTCGCGGGCGGGTTCGCCGGCGTCGTGCTGTTCCTCGTTGGTGCGGGGCTCGGGGTGGCTTCGCTGGTGGTGGGCCGCCGGAGAGCGGTTCCGGCGCCGGCGCCGGCGGCTTGGGGCGCGGTGCCGCCGCCTCCGGTGAGGTGACATCGCGCGAAGGCCCCCGCCGGATCGGCGGGGGCCTTCGTCACGTCGTACGGGCGTCACGTCGTACGGGCGTTACCGGCGTACCGGCGTCAGTGTGCGGACGGGCCGCCCGGCGTGGTGGCCGGGTTCTCGCCCGCCGCGGCCGCCGCCTCGCTGTAGATGTCCGGCTCCAGGTAGATCACCCGGGCGATCGGGACGGCCGCGCGGATGCGGTCCTCCGCGGCGTTGATCGCGTGGGCGACCTCGGTGGCGGTCTCGTCGTGCCGGACCGCGATCTTGGCGGCGACCAGCAGCTCCTCCGGGCCGAGGTGCAGCGTGCGCATGTGGATGACGCGGGTGACCGTTTCGCCGTCGACGAGCGCGGCCTGGATCTTGTCCACGTCCTCCGTGCCCGCCGCCTCGCCGAGGAGGAGCGACTTGGTCTCGGCGGCCAGGACGATCGCGATGATGATCAACAGGATGCCGATGCACAGGGTGCCGATGCCGTCCCAGATGCCGTCGCCGGTGGCGATCGCGAGGCTGACGCCGACGAGCGCCAGGATCAGACCGACCAGCGCGCCGAGGTCCTCCAGGAGGACGACGGGCAGCTCGGGGGCCTTTGCGCGGCGGATGAAGTCCTTCCAGGACAGGTTGCCGCGCGTCTGGTTGGACTCGACGATCGCCGTACGGAAGGAGAACGACTCCGCGATGATCGCGAAGACGAGGACGCCGACCGGCCAGTACCACGCCTCGATCTCGTGCGGGTGCTTGATCTTCTCGTAGCCCTCGTAGATGGCGAACATGCCACCGACCGAGAAGAGCACGATGGAGACCAGGAAGGCGTAGATGTAGCGCTCGCGCCCGTAACCGAAGGGGTGTTGGGGGGTCGCCTCGCGCTTGGCCTTCTTTCCGCCGAGCAGCAGCAGGCCCTGGTTGCCCGAGTCGGCGAGCGAGTGCACGCTCTCCGCGAGCATCGAGGACGAGCCACTGAAGAGGAACGCCACGAACTTGGCTACTGCGATCGCGAGGTTGGCGGCGAGTGCCGCCACGATCGCCTTGGTTCCGCCTGACGCACTCATGGGTGCCGGATGTCCCTTCCTAGGTGCCGCGGCCCTGGCGCCGCCGTACGGCCGCACATTGTTGCAGCTTGTCGCGGCGGCCTGTGCGGACGGTACGTCAGGCGACCACTGTGGCGCGGAAGAGTGTGCCCGTACCGGACAATTGGGCTGATTCGCCTGCCGGTACGAAGACCGACTGGCCTGGAGTGAGGGTGGTTTCGCCGGCGCGGACCTCGCCCGCGGTGCAGAGCAGGATCTGTGGAGTGGCGGACGGGAGGGTGCGGGGCGCGGCGCCCGGTGCCAGGACGTAGCGCGAGAGCCGGAACTCGTCGATCGGGGTGTCGTACAGCTCTTCACCGGTGGAGGACGACGCCTCGGGCCGCAGGATGCCGGGGTCGCGGGCCTCGAAGCGGACGATACGGAGCAGCTCGGGGACGTCCACGTGCTTCGGCGTCAGGCCGCAGCGCAGGACGTTGTCCGAGTTCGCCATGATTTCGACGCCGAGACCGCCGAGGTAGGCGTGCGGGACGCCGGCGCCTAGGAAGAGGGCCTCACCGGGCTGGAGCCGTACGTAGTTCAACAGCATGGCGGCGATGACGCCGGGGTCGCCTGGGTAGTGGTGCGCGAGCACCGCGTACGGGGCGTACGCGCCGCCCAGGCGGGCCGCTGCGGCCGCGGCGGACGTCACGGTCTCGGCCATCTCGGCGCGGTCCGCCGCCAGCACGGCGGTGAGGATCTCACGCAGGGCGGCCTCTTCGGGGTGGGCGTGCAGGAGGTCGACGTACGGCTTGAGGGAGTCGACGTCGAGTCCGGCGAGTACGTCGGCCGACTCGGCGGGGGCGCGGAAGCCGCAGAGGCCCTCGAAGGGGGTGAGGGCGCAGATCAGTTCGGGCTTGTGGTTGGCGTCCTTGTAGTTGCGGTGCGGGGCGTCGACCGGGACGCCGGCGCTCTCCTCGGCGGCGTACCCCTCTTTCGCCTGGGCCAGGTCGGGGTGGACCTGGAGGGACAGGGGGGCGCCGGCGGCGAGGATCTTGAGGAGGAAGGGAAGGCGGGGTCCGAACTTTCGTACGGCGGCCTCGCCCAGTTCGGCTTCGGGGGCGGCTTCGATGACTGCCGAGAGGGTCTGTTCGCCTGCGCCGCGGTCGATCCTGGAGGGGCCGCCGGGGTGGGCGCCCATCCACATCTCGGCCTGGGGCTCGCCGGTGGGGGCAGTGCCCAGGAGGGCCGGGATGGCTGTCGTGGAGCCCCACGCGTAGGGGCGCACGGTGTTCGAGAGGCGGTCCATGGGGCTTCCCCTGGGTGTGGTGACGCTTGCGTTCGGTGGGTGCCGCGTGCGGTGGTGGTGCCGCGCTCCGCTGTGGGTGGCGCCGTGCGGGGGGTCGTCGGGTGCGGCCCGGCGCGACCCGGCGCGGTCAGGTGCTGGTGCTGGTGCTGGTGCTGGTGCTGGTGCTGGTGCTGGTGCTGGTGCTGGTGCTGGTAGTCATGATCACCCTGCGGAAGCGAGCGCCAGGTAAACGGCGGCGAAATCCGTGATGGCGAGCATCTCTGCGAGGTTCTCCAGCTCGCTGCCGTCCTCCGGTTCGATCTCGCTGATGGCCGTGTCGTGGCTCAGCGCGAGTTCGCGGGCGGCGGGCGCGGCGGTCATTCCACCGGTCGGCCTGTCCCGGAGGAGCACCACGCGGGCGTGCAGTGCCTGGGCTTCGTTCACGCGGTCGCGGAAGAAGTCGTCGGGGTCGGCGCCGGCGGCGAACGCTCCCGAGAGCAGGACGCCGTGGGAGGGGAGGGCCTCCGGAAGCTCGGCGGACAGCGCGGGCCTGCCGGCCAGTTCGGCGAGTACGGCGGCGAACCGCCGGCCGACGGGTCCGGCGTACGCGCCCTCAGTCCAGATGAGCGGCAGCGAGTCGGCGAGCTCGGACGCGAGGGTCTTGGCCGGATTGCTGTACATCGCGAGGGCCGGCCCGCAGCGTTGCGCGGTGCGGTCGAGGCGGTCGGCGACGAGCCGCAGGGTGTCCGGGGGCGCGGTGATCAGGCCGAGGCGGTCGAAGAGGACAAGAAGGGGGGTGAGGAGCGCCCAGAGCGCGCCGGGGCCGGTGGCGGTGCCCTCGTCGTACTCCTCGTACGGGGCTGTCGCCATCGGTACGACGAGACCGTGCACCCCGTTGACGGACTCGCTCAGCGGCGAACGCTGCGGAGCCACGGCCACGACCGTGCAGCCGCGGCGGTACGCCTGCTCCGCGAGGACCGCGAGGCCCGGTTCGGCGCCGTCGGGGGTGACGAGCAGGAGCAGGTCGACGGAGCCCGCCCAGCCGGGGAGCGCCCAGCGCAGGGCGCCTGCGGCGGGGGCGACGCCGGTGGAGTGGAGCCGGGTGACGGGGCAGGCGGCGCCGGCGAGCGCGGCGAGCAGGTCGGCCACGCCGTTCGCGGCGGTGCCGGGGCCGGCGATCAGTACGGCGCGGGGGCGGCCCTCCGGTTTGATCTCGGCGAGGCCGGCCTCCGTTGCGTGCCGGGCGGCGGTCCGTACGCGGGCGCCTGCCTCGGCGGCGCCGCGCAGCAGGCCGCGGCGGTCGGCTCGGGCCAGGGACTCCGGGTCGTCGAGCAACGACTCGTCGAGCATGGTGCGGGCCTCCGATCGCCGGGCGCGCGGCCCCGTGGTGGGGCGCTGCGCGGGGTGGTGGGGTGGAGCGGGGGGCGCGTGCGGGCGGGGCGTGCGGGCCGGGCCGGCGGGCGGCCCGTCGCGCGGGCCGGCCGTGTCAGGCGGGGCGGCGGGCCTCGTCGACGAGGAGCACCGGGATGCCGTCCCGTACCGGGTAGGCCAGGCCGCAGTCCTTGCTGGTGCAGATCAGCTCAGGCGTGTCCGCGGTGGACGCGTCGCTGAGGGGCGCGCGGCAGGCGGGGCAGGCGAGGATCTCCAGAAGGCCGGCTTCGAGCGGCATGGGGTGGGTCCCTTCGAACATGCGGATACGGCGGTACGGATTGGGCCAGCTCAGCCTACCGCCGGGTGGGGGGCGGCGCGGGGTGGCGGGGGCGGGTGTTCCTCGCCGCGTTTCGCGCGGCGTGGGATCGGTGCCCCGGGCGGGCTCGCCGCCGGGGCGAACTGCGGGCGCGGCCGGGCCGGGCGGGTCCGCTGCGCGGAGCGTGGGACCGCCGGGTGGGGCCGGGCTCGGCGTGGGCAGTGCCGGGGGCGGTCGGGTCGGGGGTGGATCGGTGCGGGCGTTGTGGGGCCGCTGCGCGGGGCTTCCCCTACCCGCCCCTTCCCGAACTGGGGGGCAAGGGGTGCGCGTCGGGGCCGGCTCGTGACGCGCATCCCGGCTCGGTCGGGCCTCGCCGGAGCAGCTCGCGCGTGCCGGCGTCGCCGGGTCCCGGCCCTCCGGCGGGCCCCCGGCCCGGTTTCTACGTGCGGATCAGCGCCAGGGCCGCGTCCCTCGTGCGCGTCATCGTGAGCTCGTCCCTCGCCTCCACGTTCAGACGCAGCAAGGGCTCGGTGTTCGACGGGCGGAGGTTGAACCACCAGTCGGCGGACGTGACCGTCAGGCCGTCCAGTTCGTCGATGGTGATCCCGTCTCGCCCGGCGTACTCCGCCTTGACCGCCGCCATGCGGGCCGCCTGGTCGTCCACCGTCGAGTTGATCTCGCCGGACCCCGTGTAGCGGTCGTACTCCGCCACCAGGTCGGAGAGGGTGCCGGCCTGCTCCCCCAGGGCCGCCAGCACGTGGAGGGCGGCCAGCATGCCCGTGTCCGCGTTCCAGAAGTCCCGGAAGTAGTAGTGCGCCGAGTGCTCGCCGCCGAAGATCGCGCCGGTACGGGCCATCTCCTCCTTGATGAACGAGTGGCCGACGCGGGTGCGGACCGGGGTGCCGCCGTTCTCCCGTACGACCTCGGGGACCGACCACGACGTGATCAGGTTGTGGATGACCGCGCCCTCGCCCCCGTGGCGCGCCAGTTCGCGTGCCGCGACCAGCGCCGTGATCGCGGACGGCGAGATGCCCTCGCCCCGCTCGTCCACGACGAAGCAGCGGTCCGCGTCACCGTCGAAGGCCAGACCGAGGTCGGCTCCGGTCTCGCGGACCTTCGCCTGGAGATCGACGAGGTTCTTCGGGTCGAGCGGGTTGGCCTCGTGGTTCGGGAACGTGCCGTCCAGCTCGAAGTAGAGCGGGACCAGTGTCAGGGGGAGCGACGCGAAGACGGTGGGGACGGTGTGGCCGCCCATGCCGTTGCCCGCGTCCACCACGACCTTGAGGGGACGCATCGACGACAGGTCGACCAGGGAGAGGAGGTGGGCCGCGTAGTCCGTCAACGTGTCCCGCTGAGTGATCGTTCCGGTCGTCGGTACTGACGCTGCCGGCGCCGGCGGATTCGCCGACCACTCCTCCACCAGTGCGCGGATCTCCGCGAGGCCCGTGTCCTGGCCCACCGGCGCCGCTCCCGCCCGGCACATCTTGATGCCGTTGTACTGCGCGGGGTTGTGCGACGCGGTGAACATCGCGCCCGGCAGCCCGAGGCTCCCGGAGGCGAAGTACAGCTGGTCGGTCGAGCAGAGGCCGATCTCCGTGACATCCACACCGCGCGCCGCCGCCCCGCGTGCGAACGCCCGCGCGAGCCCGGGCGACGAGGGCCGCATGTCGTGGCCGGTGACGATGGCGTCCGCCCGCGTCACCTGCGCGAAGGCGGCTCCGAACAGCTCGGCCAGAGACTCGTCCCACTGGTCGGGGACCACTCCGCGCACGTCGTACGCCTTGACGATCTGCGACAGATCGGCGCGATCAGCCTGGTCAGCAGCCACGGCCAGCCCTCCCTGAAGTCCATTTATGTCGCCCTGAGGCTACCCGTACGGGCTAGTGCCCCGGCTTCAGGAGTCCGGAGAGCGCAGGACGCGCAGATGGCCGCGGCGCGCGACCTCCATGGGATCAGCGGTGCGGGCGTGGACCGCTTCCGCCGCGCGCTCGTGCGGCCTGGCGGCCTCGCGCACGGCGTTGGCGAGCGCTTCGAGGTCGTCACCGCTCGGGTGGGAAGGCGCGGAGCCGTCGACGAGCCGCAGGACCTCCCAGCCGCGCGGCGCGGTCAGCCGATCCGAGTGCTCGGCGCACAGGTCGTAACAGTGGGGCTCGGCATAGGTGGCGAGCGGGCCGAGGACTGCGGTCGAGTCCGCGTAGACGTACGTCAGTGTCGCGACGGCAGGGCGGCCGCACGCAGTGCGCGAACAGCGACGTACAGGGCTCACGACGTTGGACGGTACCGCACTCTTGAGCGGGCCGCGACGACTCTCCCCCACGTCACTCCACCGTGTCGCGACTCTCGCTTCGCCCCAGTGGCCCCTTGCGCAACTGCCCTGACCTGCGCCGAGAGCCGTGCGCACAGGCGGTGACGGGGTCGTGACCAGTCGCCACTTGGGGCAAATGCCGTCAAGCGATGCGTGATCGACGGTCGCGTACGGGCGTGAAAACGAGCCCAACCTTGGCTGGAATGCTCAATATGCGACATGCCGTCAGGGGCCCCTCCGGCGCGTTCCCACCACCCCGATGAGGGCTACCCTGCGTCAGTGATGGACAGTCCCGTACCCCCCCTCCCCACCGGCCCGGGGCCCCGGCGGCGCGACCGCCACGGGCGCGGCATGCGCGGCCCGGTGGCCCCGCCCCAGGTTCCCCTCTCGACCAGCAGGGCCGCCGCTTTCGGCGACCTCGTGCAGGACTCCGTGGAGCGCCTGGAACGGCGGTGGCCGCAGCTCGCCGAGGTCGACTTCCTGGTACTCGACGTGCCGCCCGCGGGGGGCGGCGGCGACGATTCCGACGGCTGGGCCACCGGGTCCGTACCTCTCGGCGGGATGATCGCCGCGACGAGCAGTCATCCGGCGCGCATCGTCATCTACCGGAGGCCCGTCGAGATCAGGACCAAGAGCCGGGACGAGCGCGCCATGTTCGTGCACGAGATCGTCGTGGAGCAGGTCGCGGAACTGCTCGGGCTGTCCCCCGAGTCGGTCGATCCGCGGTACGGAGACGGGGAGGGGCGGGACTGACGGACCGGGATCGACGGACCGGGCCGCCGGAACGGGCGCCGGAACGGACTGGCGGAACGGGCTGGAGGAAACAGGCTGCGGCTCCGGCTTGCGGCTCCTGCTTCCGTTCGCGTCCGCCGGCCCGGTCCCCCGCCCGGCCCGGTCCCCCGCCCCGCTCAGTCGTCCAGTACCGACAAATCCTGTTCGGCCTCCGGCACCGAGACCGTCCCGCGGTCGTCGGGCATCGTCTGCACCGTGAACATCGGGACGCCGTCCTCGGGCAGTTCGAGCATCCGCGACGCGTGCACCGGGCCGCCCGACCGCGGTTCGACCGTCAGCGCGTACGAGCCCTTGAGCCCGGACGGCACCGGCGGCTTCACCGCGAGCGTCGTTCCCGCCTTGACCTTGTACGTCTCGACGACCGGCTCACCGCCACCGCTGCCCGCCGACGCCGTCACCCTGACCTCGGCCGCCGCGCCCGGCGCGGTGAGCGAGAGCGTCGAGCCCTTCGCGCGGTTGTCGGCCACCGTGGCCCGCCCGCCCACCTGACCGGTCGCCGGGATGTACGCCACCTCCTGGGCGGCGCCCTTGCCGCGCACCACCCGCAGCGCGGCGACCACCGGCGTCGCCCGGCCCTTCGAGACCGGGCTCAGCAGCAGCGACCCCGGCTCGCCCTTGGTGACGTCCTCCAGGTCGACGGCCGTGGTCATCCCCGCCTTGACGTGCAGGGTCTCGTGCCCGGCCGGTGTGATCGAGCCCGTCGGGCCCGCCAGCCGCACGTTCAGGTCGGCGTCGTCCTCACCGGGCGCGAACACCACCAGACGTACGGACGTCGCGTCCTTCGGGACACCGGGCAGCACCGCGGCGCCCGCCGCCTCGGCCGACGCGGCCAGCCAGTCGCTTCCGCCCTGCTCGTCCACGGCCTGGACGACGGCGCCTACGCGGCCGGTGCGGGTGGTGACGTGGACGGTCAGGTCCTCGGCGCTGTCGGCGCCCAGCGTCGACAGCAGTACGGGCACGCTGGACCTGGCCGGGACCGTGATGCCCTCGCCCGCATCCGACTCCAGCGCGCCGTCCTCGCCGAACAGCTCGATGTCGGCGACGGCCGCCGTGTCGTCCGGGTTCGTGAGGTGTACGTAGTCCTGCCGGTCCTTCGCGGTGCTCGCGCCGGCGAACCAGAAGCTGGTGTCCGGCGCGGTGCAGCTGACTCCGAGTACGCCCCGGCCCTGGCCGGCCGTGACCTTGGTGGTCTGCTGGGCGGTCCAGCCGGGGGCGAGACGGCCTTCGGCCGAGCCGACGAGGGCGGGGGCCTCGGCGGTGTTCGCCTCGGCGGTGACGGGCTTGCCGGGCTCCTTGAGGGAGAGGACCGGCTTCCCGGGGGCCTTGTCCCGGCCCTTGGAACCCTCGGCGTCCTTCTCGCCCTCGCCCTTGTCCTTGTCCTTGCCGTCGTCCGGGGCCGCGAGGGTCGCGTCCGTGGCGACGAGATCGGCGGAGCCCGCCCCGGCGCTCGCGTCCGCGTCACCCTTCCCCGCCGGAGTGAACGACGTGTACGCCGTCTCCGCGAGATCGGACGCGCTGGGCGCCGGGCACAGCAGGCTGGAGCGCTCCACCGGCATCCGTGCCGGGGTCCTCGCGCCGGCGGTCGCCTCGGTCGTGCCACCGCCGGGGGCGGAGACCACTGCGAACCCGGTGACCGCCGCGAGGGCGGTGGCGGCGGCGATCAGGGAGAGGGTGGTGCGGTTCATCGGTTGTCGCTCCCGTCGGGACGCTGCTCGGGCTCATTGCCGTCGGCGTAGGGCTGCGGCGGCCGGGGCGGCTGCTGCTGCCCGTAGCCGTACGGGTCGTACTGGCCCTCCTGATAGGCGTCGGGCGCCGGGTACTGGCCGTCCGGGTACTGACCTTCCTGGTACGGGGCTTCCTGGTACGGCGCTTCCTGCTGGTACTGGCCCTGGTCGTACTGGCCCTGGACCTGGCCCTGGTCGTACCCGGACTCCTGGTAGGGGTCGGCCCCGTACTGTCCTCCGTCGCCGTACTGGCCCGGCACCTGGTACGGGTCGCCCTGGTACTGCTCGCCGCCGTAACCTTGCTGCTGCTCCGGCCGGCCGTACTCGGCGCCCGCGTAGGACTGCGCGTCCCACTCGCCGTACTGCTGCTGCGGCGGCACCGCCGCGTACACGGCGGTCCCGTCCGGCTCCTGGGGGGTCCGGAGCGCCTCGGCGTACGGGTCGGCGGCCGGCGGGGCGGGGGTCTGCTCCCCCTCCTCCTCGTCCACGTCCGTGCCGGGGGCGTGCGGTGCCTCGGCCTGCGCCGCCGCGCGCAGCCTGCGCGCCCTGCGGCCCTCGCCCGCCACCGGCTGCGCGGGCACCTCGTACTCCTCCTCGGGCAGGTCGTCGTCGACCTCCCGGCGGCGGCCCGGAAGGGCGAGCACCACGAGGAGCAGGGCGAGGCCGACCTGGGTCCAGATCCACACGGTGTGGGTGACGGGGGCCTCGTACGTGAGGTCGAGCCGGCCGCCCTGGGCGGGCAGCTCGAAGCCCTGCGCCCAGCCGTCGACCGTCTTCTTCTCCAGTACGGTCCCGTCGAGCGTGGCCTGCCAGCCCTCGGCCGCCGAGTCCGCGATGCGCAGGACGCGGCCCGCCTCGCCGGCGGGGATCTTCGTGTGCGCCTCGACCGGGCTCGACGCGACGGACAGCGGCTCGCCGCCCTCCTTGGCCGAGACGATCGTGGCCCGCGCGACCTGGCGGTCGACGCGCCACAGCGCGCTGCCGTCGAGCTGGCTCAGCCGGCTCAGGCCGGGCGTCGAGTCGAGGACGCGGCTCATGGCGCGCGGAGCGCCGTCGCGCACGAGGACGTAACGGACGGCGTACCCGCCGAGCTGGTCGGCCTGGTCGGCGCCGGAGCCCGCCACGAGATTGGAGACGATCTTGTCGAGCCGCGGGCTGCCACCGCCCGCCTCGGTGAGCTCCCCGTCGCCCAGGCGGGCGCCGGAGCCGCGTACGAGGGTGTACGAGACCTTCGTGGCCGACGTGCCGCCGAGGACCAGCGTGCGCGCCTGGTCGCGGGTGCCGCTCTCCTCGGCGACGAACGCCGGGACCTGCACCGGATCGCGCCGCTCCAGCGGTCCGGCCGCGCCGCCGATCATCCATCCGGCGGCCGCGAGCAGCGGTCCGGCGGCGGCGGCGAAGGCGATGAGTACGGCGACGGGCTGGCGCCAGCCGAAGCTCTGGGTGGCGACGCGTTCGCGCGCGCCGTCCGCGCCGAGGACGGTGGCGCCGATGAGCGCCAGACCGTAGACGAGGGTCGCGGGACCGGCCCAGCCGCCTTCGGTGCTGTTGGTGAACACGGCGAAGAGGAGCGAGACGATCGCCACCACCCACGCGCTGCGGATGGCGAACGTCCGCTCGCCGCGGAGCAGGGCGGCCAGCGCCGTCAGGACGATGCCGATGAGCAGCAGTCCGCCCGCCGCCTTGGGGCCGCCCGGGCTCGTGCCGAGCAGGTCGAGTGCGCCGGCCGGACCCGTACTGAAGTCGAGGCCGGCCTCGCGGAAGAAGGCCGAAGGGCTGGTGAGCAGGGAGAGCGACCAGGGGGCGAGCATCAGCACGGGGGTGCCGAGCGCCGCGACGAAGCGCAGTCCGTACGCCGTGATGTCGCCGCGCCGCAGCACCAGTACGCCGATGCCGAGCACCAGCGCCATCGGCCACACGACCGGCGTGAACGCCATGGCGAAGGTCAGCAGGAGCGCGTACGCCCAGACGGCGCGCCAGCTGGAACGCGAGCCCCCGGCGCGCAGACCGCTCGCGGCGACGGCGCAGCGCGCGATGAGCGGCAGCAGGATCGCCAGGACGGCCGTACCGAGACGGCCGGTGGCGAGGGCGCCGGTGGCGGCGGGCAGGAAGGCGTACGCGACGGCCGCCCAGGCGCGAAGCAGCCGGGACTCGACGAGCGGACGCGAGACGAAGTAAGCGGCGAGGCCGGCCAGCGGCACCGAGCAGACCAGCAGCACGGTGAGCGCGAGTCCGGTCGAGCCGAGGAAGACGGCCGACAGGGCGGCGAGGACGCCGAGGTAGGGCGGCGCCGTCTGGGTGCCGCCGGTGCCGATGGGGTGCCAGACGTCGGCGTACCGCGACCAGAGGTCTGACACGTCGGCGGGCGCGGGCAGCAGTGCGCCGCCGGCCAGCGAACCGCCGCCGAGGAGGCCGCGGCAGGCGATGAGGGAGACGAAGAGGAGCAGCAGGAAGAGCACCGGGCCGGGCTTGCGGGCGATCCGCTTCAGCCGCGCGAACTGCTCGATCTCCATGTAGTCGGCGTCGTCGCCGCCGGGGCCGGACTCGACGACGCCGTGCCGCGAGCCCGAAGCCGATTCGGGCTCGGAGCGGGAGCCGAAGCTGCCCGCGACCTGTTCGACGGTCGCTCTGATCGTCGCGCCGGTCGGCGGGAAGAGCGGCCGCAGTTCGCCCGCCTCGACCTTGCCCTTTCCGCGCCGCTTGCGGGCCGCGAGGATCTTGCCGGGGCGCAGCAGGGTGCCCATGAGGCCGGTGACTTCGTCGACCGCCTGTCCGGGGACCTTGCCGAGGAGGTAGGCGAGCGTGCGCAGCAGGGTGCCGAGGACCAGGCGCAGCATGACGTACGGGAGGGCGGCGGCGCGCGCGTTGACGAGCATCGCGTAGACGGCGCCCGCCTTGTCGACGCGGTGCGGGTTGGCGACGGAGCGCCCGGCGCAGTCGATGGGCCTGCGCTCGCGGGCGGACGCCTCGGCGTGCCGCAGTACGGCGTCGGGGGCGACGAGGACGCGGTGGCCGGCGGCGTGGGCGCGCCAGCAGAGGTCGACGTCGTCGCGCATGAGGGGCAGGCGGCGGTCGAAGCCGCCGAGTTCCACCCACACGTCGCGGCGGATGAGCATGCCGGCCGTCGACACGGAGAGTACGGAGCGGACCTGGTCGTGCTGGCCCTGGTCCTGCTCGCGGCGGTCGAGGCCGGTCCAGCGGCGGCCGCTGTTGGCGATGGAGACGCCGACTTCGAGGAGCTGCTTCCTGTCGTACCAGCCGCGGAGCTTGGGTCCGACGATGGCGGCGTGCTCGTCGGAGTCGGCCACGCGCAGCAGTTCGGCGAGGGCGTCCGGTTCGGGCGCGCAGTCGTCGTGCAGCAGCCAGAGCCACTGCACGGGTTCGCCGTGCGGGAGTTCGGGCATGTCGTACGCGTCGTCGCGCCACGACCTGCTCACCGGGTCCCAGCCGCTGGGGCGCTTGAGGTAGGGGAGTTCCTCGGGTGTGAGGACCTGGGCGGTACGGACCGCCTCGTCGACGGCCGTGCCGAAGCCGGAGCGGCGTGCCAGGTGCAGCACGCGGTCGGCTCCGATGGCCTCGGTGACGAGTTCGGCGGATTCGTCCGCGCTGCCGGTGTCGGCGGCGACGACGTTCTGTACGGGGCGTTCCTGGCCCAGGAGCCCGGCGAGGGCGTCGGGCAGCCAGCGCGCTCCGTCGTGGGAGACGAGCACGGCGGTGACGACATGCCGGGGGAACTCGGGAGCGGCCGCCGCGTACGGCGCCGACGTTTGGCTGTGCACGGACATCGGGGTACGGGCCCTCCGGCCGGGGTCCGGGGGTCGCCCCCCGGAAGGCTGCTGTCTTGACTGCGTCGACGCGCGCGACCCTTGGGGGCGTTGATGCGTCTCGGACAGCGCCCCACACTAACGGCTGGGCAACACAACGGTCCGCCGCCTGCGGCCTGGGGCCGGGCGACGGACCGGTTGATACGTGCACGCTTGTGCCATTTGATCGATAAGGCGTCGGCGCGACTCTGTGTGACGGTTTTGGCGCGTGTCCGGGTGTGACCGGTTTGGCGCGAGGCCGGGTGCGACCGGTTCGATGCGGGCCGGGTGGGCGGGCGGCGCTGCGGCCGGGTGGTCCGGTCGGCGCGGTGCCGGGTGGCGGGCGCCGGTCGGGCGCCGGCTGGGCACCCGGGAGATCCGGCGGCGAGATCCCGCGGGTGGGTGGGCGGTCCTGCGGGTGGTGAGCGGTCCTGCGGGTGGTGAGCGGTCGTGCGGGTGGTGAGCGGTCGTGCGGGTGGCGGTCGACAGTCGAGAGTCAGACCGCGGCCTTTTTCAGTCGTCGGCGTTCGCGCTCGGACAGGCCGCCCCAGATTCCGAAACGCTCGTCGTTCGAAAGTGCGTACTCAAGGCATTCCGAACGGACTTCACAGGCGAGACAGACCTTCTTGGCCTCGCGGGTGGAACCGCCCTTCTCGGGAAAGAAGGACTCGGGGTCGGTCTGTGCGCACAGGGCGCGCTCCTGCCAGCCGATTTCCTCGTCCGCGTCCTCGACCAGCAGTTGCTGGAACAGCTCGGTCATGTGCGCCCCTCGTCTGTCTTTGCTTCCCCGTGTTGTAGTCGTTGCCGTTTTCGGCCGAACGACACGAGTGAAATTACAAGTGTGCGGATCCGAGGCAGTCAAGCCGAGATCTGCTATTGAGCCGGTTATTCACTCTGCGGAACCAAAGCTATGCGGAAAGTGTTCAAATCGCCAAAAACTGTGACACATGCCACCGGCTCATCCGCGCCCCCTCATCAGGCTGAGATGCGGCGGGGTTTGATCTTGTTGCAGCCGGCCCGTGGAAGCGATCCGGATCACACGCCGGAACGATGTTTGCTCGCACGGTTGATGCGCCACATCTCCGCGCTGCGGGCTGCACAAACCTTTCTCCGCACCCATTAACCGGATGAGGTGAAACATTACCCCCAAAACGGTCATCAGGTTGACAGGGAGTGAGCAAGCAGGTCTCCTTGAACACATGCCAGTGACCGCAGTGCTCCCCCGGACCCACGCTCGTGGGCTCCGTCGCGCTGTCCAGGTCGGTTTTGGCTGTTGCTGTTGTTGTTCCAGCTGTTGAAGCCCGCGCGCTCCGGCTGACTCTCCGTAGCTAACCGCTACACCTGTTTTGCGACTCGCCCCGCGACGTGCCCCACGTCCCGCGACACCTCTCCTTGCGACACCCCAGCACTCATGCCGAGGAACCCCCGCACCATGAACAGCGACAGTGACCTTCAGATCGCCGGCGACATCCTCGCCGTCCAGCACCTCCTCCAGCCCGCCCGCGAGCACCCGGCCACCGTCGCCGAGTTCGCCGGTCTCGCCCGTTCCATCGCTGCCGACCGTGCGCAGTGGGAACACCTCATCTCGTACGACGCCACCAGCCGCTGGTACCACCGGCTGCGTACCGGACCCGGGTACGAGGTCTGGCTGCTGAGCTGGGTGCCCGGACAAGGCAGCGGTATGCATGATCACGGGCGGTCCTCCGGCGTCCTGACCGTCCTCGACGGTGAGTTGAGCGAGCGCACGGGAGGCACGGGGGCGCAGCGCACGCTGGAAGCGGGCGCGCAGCGGGTGTTCGCGCCCGGATACGTCCACGAGGTCGTCAACGCCTCGCTGGAGCCGGCGGTCAGCCTGCACGTCTACTTCCCCGGCCTCACCGAGATGCCCATGCACGCGGCGCGGTGCTCGTCGCCGGCCGCCGAGTCCCCGGACGTCGTACCGGCCTGACAGACTGCTGTGCATGCGCATTGTGGTTCTGGCAGGCGGTATTGGTGGCGCACGCTTCCTCCGCGGCCTCAAGTCGGCCGCGCCTGACGCGGACATCACCGTCATCGGCAACACCGGTGACGACATTCATCTGTTCGGGCTCAAGGTCTGCCCCGATCTCGACACCGTGATGTACACCCTCGGCGGTGGCATCAACGAGGAGCAGGGCTGGGGGCGTGCGGACGAGACCTTCCAGGTGAAGGGCGAGCTCGCGGCGTACGGCGTGGGGCCCGAATGGTTCGGGCTCGGCGACCGCGACTTCGCGACGCACATCGTCCGTACGCAGATGCTCGGCGCGGGTTATCCGCTGAGCGCGGTCACCGAGGCGTTGTGCGAGCGGTGGCAGCCCGGGGTGCGGCTGCTGCCCATGTCCGACGACCGGATCGAGACGCATGTCGCCGTCGATCTGGACGGCGAGCGCAAGGCGATCCACTTCCAGGAGTACTGGGTACGGCTTCGCGCGTCCGTGGACGCGCAGGCGGTCGTGCCGGTGGGGGCGGAGCAGGCGAAGCCGGCTCCGGGGGTGCTGGAGGCCATCGGCGCGGCCGACGTGATTCTCTTCCCGCCGTCCAATCCCGTGGTGAGCGTGGGCACCATTCTCGCCGTGCCCGGCATCCGTGAGGCGATCGCCGACGCGGGGGTGCCGGTCGTGGGGCTCTCGCCGATCGTCGGGGACGCGCCGGTTCGTGGCATGGCCGACAAGATGCTCGCCGCGGTGGGCGTCGAGTCGACCGCTGCGGCCGTCGCCCGGCATTACGGGTCCGGGCTGCTCGACGGGTGGCTCGTCGACACGGTGGACGCGGGGGTCGTGGACGAGGTGGAGAGTGCGGGGATCCGGTGCCGGGCCGTTCCGCTGATGATGACCGACGTGGAGGCTGCGGCGGCGATGGCCCGGGAGGCGCTGGAGCTGGCCGGGGAGGTGCGGGCGTGAGCTCGGCGGGGGCGGAGTTCAGGTCTGGGGCGGGGCTGGGTCCGGGTGATTGTTCGGGTTCCGGTTTCGGTTCGGGTTCGGGTTCGGGTTCGGGTTCGGCGTCGGGTCCTGGTTCGGCTTCCGTGCCTCGGCAGGCTTCCGGCGAGGGTTCCGTACCGGTGCCCGGGTTTCGCGTGTGGGCACCTGCCGGGATACCCGAGGTGCGGGAAGGCGACAACATCGCCGCGCTGATCGCGGCCACCGGCGCGGGGCTTGCCGACGGTGACATCCTGCTCGTCACTTCCAAGATCGTCAGCAAGGCGGAGGGGCGCGTCCTGGAGGCGGCCGACCGCGAGGCGGCCATCGACGCGGAGACGGTACGGGTCGTCGCGCGGCGCGGAACCCTTCGTATCGTCGAGAACCGGCACGGGCTGATCATGGCCGCCGCCGGAGTCGACGCGTCCAACACCGCCGCCGGAACCGTGCTGTTGCTGCCGGCGGATCCCGATGCTTCGGCCCGCTCGATCCGGGACGGGCTGCGGGACGCGCTCGGGGTGGAGGTCGGGGTCGTCGTCACGGACACCTTCGGGCGGCCCTGGCGCAACGGCCTGACGGATGTCGCGATCGGCGCGGCCGGTGTCCGGGTCCTCGACGATCTGCGGGGCGGGACGGATGCGTACGGCAACCCGCTGAGCGTGACCGTCGTCGCCCTCGCCGACGAACTGGCGGCAGCCGGTGACCTGGTGAAGGGAAAGGCCGAGGGGCTGCCGGTGGCGGTGGTCCGGGGGCTCTCGCATCTCGTGGACGGTGAGGACGCCGGGACCCGTGCGCTGGTCCGGGCGGCGGGCGACGACATGTTCCGGCTCGGGACGTCGGAGGCCGTACGGGAAGCGGTCACGCTGCGGCGTACGGTGCGGGACTTCACTGACGAGCCGGTGGATCCGGCGGCGGTGCGCCGCGCGGTCGCGGCGGCGGTGACGGCGCCTGCGCCGCACCACACGACGCCGTGGCGCTTCGTGCTCCTGGAGTCGGAGAAGTCGCGGGTGGCGCTGCTCGACGCGATGCGGGACGCGTGGGTGTCGGATCTGCGGGCCGACGGGAAGTCCGAGGAGTCGATCGCCAAGCGGGTGCGGCGGGGCGATGTGCTGCGCCGGGCTCCGTATCTGGTGGTGCCGTGCCTCGTGATGGACGGCTCGCATGTGTACGGGGACGCTCGCCGTGACGCGGCGGAGCGGGAGATGTTCGTTGTCGCGGCCGGCGCGGGTGTGCAGAACTGCCTGGTGGCGCTGGCGGGCGAGCGGCTGGGGTCGGCGTGGGTTTCGTCGACGATGTTCTGCCGCGAGGTGGTGCGGGACGTGCTGGGGCTGCCGGAGGGCTGGGACCCGATGGGGGCGGTCGCGGTGGGGCACGCGGCGGTGGCGCCGAAGGATCGGCCGGCGAGGGATGCGGCGGCGTTCATCGAGGTGCGCTGAGGCGGGGGCGCGTGGGCGGTAGCTTCGTGGGCGGGGGCTTCGGGGTCGGTGCCGCGCCGGGGCGTCTCCTCGGGTGCCGAACCTTCGGGCAGCGCTGCGGTGTGTTCGCGGTGGTTGCGTTCGACACCCTGCGGGGAGCGCCCCGACACGGCCCCTCCCGGCACCGCCGAATGCGTCGCGGGGGCTCCGGGCGGGGGACTCGGGGTCGGTGCCGCGCCGGGGCGTCTCCTCGGGTGCCGAACCTTCGGGCAGCGCTGCGGTGTGTACGGGCCCGTTGCGTTCGACACCCTGCGGGGAGCGCCCCGACACGGCCCCTCCCGGCACTCCTGGAGGCTGCGGGGGGCGGGTTACAGGGCCGCTATGTTGCCCGGGGTCATTCGGGGGGCGCGGCGGGGTGGGGTGCGGCCGGAGAGCAGGATCAGGCGGGCCGCACGGTGGCGCTGGCCCGCGTACGGGGCCAGGAGTTCGAGCATGGCCGCGTCGTCCGCGTGGCGGTCGCCCGCCAGGGCGTAGCCGACCGTGCTGGGCAGGTGGTAGTCGCCGACCGAGACCGCGTCCGGGGCGCCGTTGCTGCGTTGCAGGGTCTCCGCAGCCGTCCAGGGACCGATGCCGGGGATCAGTTGCAGGCGGGCCGAGGCGGCCTCCAGGGGCATCGCCGACGCCTCCTCCAGGCGGCGGGCCACCCGTACCGCCCGCAGGACCGTCGCCGAGCGCTTGCTGTCGACGCCCGCGCGGTGCCACTCCCAGGACGGGATCAGGGACCAGGTCCGGGCCGAGGGCACGACGTACATGCGGCCGTCCACCGGGCCCGGTGCCGGATCTCCGTACTTGCGGATCAGCAGGCGCCACGCCCGGTACGCCTCGTCCGTGGTGACCTTCTGTTCCAGGACGGAGGCGATCAGGGATTCGAGGACCAGGCCGGTGCGTCCCAGCCGCAGGCCCGGGCGGCGGCGCCACGTCTCGGCCACGACGCGGTGGCGCGGCTCGAAGGCGGAGGGGTCATCCAACGAGCCCAGCAGGGGTGGGAGTGCGTCGAGGAGCCAGTCGGCTCCGTCGCCCCAGGCGGTCGCCTCCACCGCGCCGGCGCGCGCGGCGATCCGCAGGGTGCCCGGTCCGGCCGGCGTGCGGGACGTGCGCCAGAAGGCGCCGTCGGGGGTCGTACGGAACGTCGGGTCGCCCGGGCCGCGGCGCAGTGGGCCGAGCGCCAGGGCGAGGTCGAGCGGTCCCGGTGGCGTCCAGGTCCGCGTGAGCCCGGCCGGTGCGGGGAGCGGTGTCCGCGTGCTCTGGTGCGGGACGGCCGTGTCGCCGCCCCGCACCGTGGTGCGGGTGACGGGGCGGGGCGCGAAGCGGCCTGACACGGGTGGCGGTCCTTGGGACGGAAGGGGTACGTGGGCTTCGAGCCTACGGGTTTCGCCGGTCCGGTGCGCGCGGCCTTCTACTGGTCCGACGAGAAGCGGAGCGAGGCGTCGGGAAGTGTCGCGCCGCACCACACCCGTACGCCTTCGCGCAGCTCGTTGTCCGCGCCCACCGTCGCACCGTCCCCGACGACCGCGCCGGAGACGACCGTACGGGCGCCGATGGTGGCGCCCGCGCCGATGAGGGAGTCGGTGATCACCGCTCCGGCGCCGATCACGCAGCCGGGGAGGAGCGCGCTGCCGTCGATGCGGGCGCCCTCGCCCACGGTCGCCCCCTCGCCCACCACCGTGCCGCCCGTGAGCTTCGCGTCCGTGGCTACGGACGCGGTCGGCAGGACCAGGCGGTCGCCGCAGCGGCCCGGCACCGCCGGGGACGGTGCGCGGCCCAGCACCAGGTCGGCCGAGCCGCGGACGAACGCCTGCGGGGTGCCGAGGTCCAGCCAGTACGTCGAATCGACCATGCCCTGGAGGTGCGCTCCGGAGGACAGCAGGTCGGGGAACGTCTCGCGTTCCACGGAGACGGGGCGGCCCGCCGGGATCGTGTCTATGACGGAGCGGCGGAATACGTACGCACCCGCGTTGATCTGGTCGGTGACGATCTCTTCGGGGGTCTGGGGCTTTTCGAGGAACGCCGTGACCCGGCCCGTGGGGTCCGTGGGCACCAGACCGAAGGCCCTGGGGTCCTCGACGCGGGTGAGGTGCAGCGAGACGTCCGCGCCCGATGTGGTGTGGGTGGAGACCAGGGCGCCGATGTCCAGGCCCGTGAGGATGTCGCCGTTGAAGATCAGGACCGGGTCGTCGGGCGAGGAGTGGAGGCGCGAGGCGACGTTGCGGATCGCGCCGCCGGTGCCCAGTGGCTCCCGCTCGGTCACGTACTCCAGGTGCAGGCCCAGCGCGGAGCCGTCGCCGAAGTACGGCTCGAAGACTTCGGCGAGGTACGACGTCGCGAGGACGATGTGTTCGACTCCGGCCGCCCGCGCGCGGGCCAGCTGATGGGTGAGGAAGGGCACGCCTGCCGCCGGGACCATCGGCTTCGGTGTGTGCACGGTGAGCGGGCGCAACCGGGTGCCCTTGCCGCCGACCAGGAGGATCGCTTCAGTCACCTTGTCGTCTCTGCTTCCTGCTGGGGCCGGCCGGGGTTCGGGCAGGCCAGTGTATGCAGACTGTTCGAACGGCCCCGGTCAGCAGGTCAGCGGCCCTGTAGGCGGGCCGAGGCGTCCCGGGTCTCGTCGAGCTTGCTGTAGAGGCGGCCTCCCGGGCAGTCGGTGACGTATCCGTCCCGGTGCCCGGAAATGACGTTGAGCTTGACGATGGTGCCCTTCTTGAAGCGGTTGCCGCCACCCGACTTGAGCGTGGTCTTGGCCCGCGGGTCTGCTCCGTACAGACCGAGCTTCCATGCGGTGAGGCGGGCAACGGCGTTGACCACGGCGGCGGGTGGGTTGGACTTGCTGTACGAACCGAGAACGGCGATGCCCGTGCTCCTGCTGTTGAAACCGAGAGTGTGCGCCCCCAGGACCGGCTTGGCCACACCCCCTGCCCGGCCTTCGTAGATGTTTCCGCACTTGTCGACGGCGAAGTTGTAGCCGAAGTCGCGCCAGCCGCTGCTCTTGACGTGGTAGCGGTAGATACTGCGCAGAACGGAGTCGGCCTGCGAACAGCTGTAGTTGTTGCCGGTCGCGCTGTGGTGCACGAAGGCCGCCTTGACGCTCTTGGTGTAGACGAAGTTGCGCTCGCGGAGCTGCTCGTTCGCGCCCCAGCCCTTGCGGGTCACGATGCGGGGCCGGGGGCCGATGAGGGGCTTCCCGCCCCCCAGCACGAAGGTCTGCTCCTCCGTCTCCGCCTTGGTCAGGGCCGGCACCTCGGTGGCGCCGAGCGGCGCCAGGTCGGCGTTGACCGCGGAGGCCGCGGCGTCCTCCGCGGTCAGGAGCGTGGTGCGGGGGTCGTCGGCGTCGTCCGCGGCTTCGGCATGGGCGGCACTGTCGTCGGCGTTGGCGTCGGCGCCGTCCGCTGCCTCCGCCGCGGTGGTCGTGGTGCCCGCCGGGGGGTCGTCACCGGGGTCCACCAGTTCGAGGCGCAGTCCGGACGGGAGAGCGACGGCGCGCTCGGCGGCGGGGGCCTCGGGCCGGACGCGTACTTCTACGCCGTCACTGGCGCCGACCCACAGGGGCGCGGTCGAGCCGCGGACGTTCCCCGCCTCGCGCTCCGGTGTGCCGGAGTCGGGGGCGTGCTCGTGGTTGTGGGTTTCCAGGTGCTGCCAGCCCGACCAGTCACCCGTCTCGGTGGAGCGGGTACGGACCTGGGCGGTGCCGTGGAGTTCGGCCTCGGCGTCGTCCCAGACGACGCCGACCAGCGAGAACGGCTTGGCGTCACGCTCCGTCAGGCCCTGCGGAGCGGTGCCCGCGGCTCGGCCGTCCGGTACGAGTGGAACGAGGGGCAGCGATTGGGTGGAGCCCGGCGGCGCCGTATTGGCGGGGGCCGGGGCGGCGGTGGCGACGGTGGGCAGGACCAGAGTGGCGGTGCACGCGACTCCGATCGCGGAAGCAAGGAATGCACGCATGCAGTAGATCTTGGGCATAAATAGACAAATATGTCCATTGGGGAGTTGACGGATCGTCGGCCGAACCGGTGCACGGGCGGCTCTCCCGCACCCGGGCGGCGCGGCCCCCGCCCAGCGGCGCGGCGTACTCTTGCGCGGGTGAACGCCATCGATCGCACCCCCGCCGACCTGCTGCGATCCGCGCTCGCCGCGGACCCGGCGCAGCCCCTGGTCACCTTCTACGACGACGCCACCGGCGAACGGGTGGAACTGTCCGTCGCCACCTTCGCCAATTGGGTGGCCAAGACCGCCAATCTGCTCCAGGGCGACCTCGCCGCCGGCCCCGGCGACCGGCTCGCGCTGCTGCTGCCCGCGCACTGGCAGACCGCCGTCTGGCTGCTCGCCTGTTCGTCCGTCGGTGTGGTCGTGGAGGTCGGCGGAGATCCGGCCGGCGCCGATCTGGTGGTCAGCGGGCCCGACACGCTGGAGGAGGCACGGGCCTGCGGCGGGGAGCGCGTCGCGCTCGCCCTGCGCCCCTTGGGCGGCCGCTTCCCGCAGCCGCCGGCCGGGTTCGCGGACTACGCCGTCGAGGTGCCGGGGCAGGGCGACCGGTTCGCGCCGTACGCCCCTGTGGACGCGGACGCGCCCGCGCTGCGGGTGGGCGGTACGGAACTCACCGGGGCCGAGCTGGTCGACCGGGCACGCGCGGACGCCCAGAGCCTCGGGCTCGGTCCGGGGGCGCGGCTGCTCTCGGGGCTGGCGTACGACACCTGGGAGGGCCTGTCCTCGGGACTCTTCGCACCGCTCGCCGTCGGCGGCTCCGTGGTGCTGTGCCGGAATTCCGGCCTGCTCTCCGAAGACGGTCTCGCGCAGCGGATCAAGAGCGAGCGGGTCACCAACACGGCGGTACTACAAGCGCCCTGAGGGCCACCCGTCCGGCCCACCGGCTGCCGAGCCCTGCGGCTTGAGCGCCGGACTCCGGTGGATGATCGACGGTACGCACCGCACAACCAAGCGCGAGGTTCAGCCGTCTACCCCTGCGATCGGCGGCCCAGCGCGCCGCCGACTCCGTGAAGGATGGACGCAGACGTGACCGACAGTGCTGGCACGCCCTCCGGACCGGACACTCCGGCCGAGGAGGACGAGGCGAAGGACCCGGCCACGGAAGACGCGGGCGGGGGAAAGGCCGAGGAGGAGTCCGAGAAGTCCGAGGAGGAGGGGGGCGATGCCGGTGAGAAGAGCGATGCCGGCCCTGCCGCCAACGACTCGCGGCGCTGGCTCCGTTGGACCGCCCTCGGCGCCTCCTTCGCGCTGCTCCTCGCGGCCGGTGTCGGCTGGTGGCTCTACCGGAAGCTCGACGGCAACATCACCACGGACACCACCGCCGCCGCCGAGCTGGAGGAGTACGAGAAGGAACGCCCCACACCCATCGCGGTGAATGCCCAGAACATCCTGCTCATCGGGTCCGACACCCGCTCCGGCAAGGGCAATCGCAAGTACGGTCCGGACAAGGGCACCCAGCGCTCCGACACGACGATCCTGCTGCACCTGGCCGGAGACCGCAGGAGCGCCACCGCCGTCTCCCTGCCGCGCGACCTGATGGTGGACGTCCCGAGCTGCCGCAAGCCCGACGGGTCTCGTACGGAGAAGCGGTTCACGCAGTTCAACTCGGCGTTCGAGGTCGGCGGTACGGCGTGCACCATCCGTACGGTGGAGCGCCTCACCGGCATCCGGGTCGACCACCACATGGTGGTGGACTTCGAGGGCTTCAAGGGGATGGTCGACGCGGTGAACGGCGTCGAGATCTGCCTCAAGGAGCCGATCGACGACGACGACGCGCTGCTGCGCCTGGCCAAGGGCCGCCAGAAGCTGAACGGTGAGCAGGCCCTCGGCTTCGTACGGGCCCGCAAGACCATCGGCGACGGCAGCGACACCGAGCGGATGGAGCGCCAGCAGCGGTTCCTCGGCGCGCTGGTGAACAAGGTGCAGAGCAACGGCGTGCTGCTCAACCCGACCAGGCTCTACCCGGTACTGGACGCGGCGACGAAGTCCCTCACGACCGATCCCGGGCTCGACTCGCTCAAGGACCTGTACAACCTGGTGCGCGGCATGCGGGACATCCCCACCGAGCGGGTGCAGTTCATGACGGTGCCCCGCCAGCCGTACACGCAGAACCCGAACCGCGACCAACTCGTCGAGCCCGACGCGGGACGCCTGTTCGAGCAACTCCGCGAGGACCACCCCGTCTCGGTCGTTCCGGCGGGCGCCGAGAAGCCGGAAAGGACCGGCGGGAACCGGGGCGACGAGAAGCCCGACGACGCCGGGTCGCCGAGTCCTGCGCCGACGCCGACTTTCACCGGAAGCAACGCCGCCACGGCCGAGTGCGAGTAAAGCCATAGCCAAGGCCCGGCGGGACGGAGAACAGATTGGGCGTATTGCCCAGTTGTAAGGGGAGTGGAATTTGTCACGGACGTCGCCCCGCGCTGAACTGGGCAGATAGTGTGACGCGATCCGGTGCTTCCGGCCCTGAGGTCGCACTGCTGGAAAGAACGCCAGAGGGCCTGGGGGGAGGCGCCTCATGTGGCACCGACGGAGGACTCAAGCAACCGTGGATGCGCAAAACCGTGGGCGGGCCGAAGAAATCGACCCCGCAGACCAGTGGGTTCTCAACCCGGACACCGGTCATTACGAATTGCGACTGGACCAATCCGCTGGGCAATCGCCCTCGGTGGTCCCGCCCCGGAGAGCCTCGTCGAGAACGCAGACGCGTGAGCGGACCGCCAACCCCCGGCGCGAGGTCCCCGGCCAGCGCAGCCGTCGTGCCGGGAACGGCTCCCGGAGCGCGGGCGCCTCGCGCGACGCCGCCGCCGGCGGCCCCGGCCAGGCGGGGCGGCGCAAGCGCAAGGCGAAGAAGTCGGGCAAGAAGAAGGCTCTGCTGTGGACCGGCGGTGTCATGGGCTTCGTCCTCGTCGGCGTCTCGGTCGGTGCGTACCTCGTTTACGACCGTCTAAACGGGAACATCAACTCGGTCGACGTGGGTGACGCCGCCAAGGGCGGTACCGACGGCCCGATGAACATCCTGATCATCGGCACGGACAAGCGCACCGGCAAGGGCAACGAGGGTTACGGCGACCGGGAGAACACCACCGGGCACGCCGACACGACGTTCCTCTTCCACGTGTCGGGCGACCGTACGAACGCGACGGCGCTGAGCATCCCGCGCGACCTGAAGATCGACATTCCCGACTGCCCGACCAAGCAGCCGGACGGCTCGGAAAAGATCATTCCCGGCAAGGCGTACACGAAGTTCAACGAGAGCTTCGGCGTGGCGGGCCGGGACCCGGGCTGCACCATGCGCACGGTCACGGAGATCACCGGCCTGCCGATCCATCACTTCATGATGGCCGACTTCAACGCGGTCAAGACGCTTACCAGTGCGATCGACGGCGTGGACGTCTGCCTGACGGAGCCCATCAAGGACGACAAGTACTCCAAGCTCGATCTGCCCGAGGGCGACCACACGCTCGAGGGTGAGGAAGCGCTCGCCTTCCTCCGCAACCGGCACGGCCTGGGCAACGAGAGCGACCTCGACCGGATCAAGATGCAGCAGCAGTTCATCGCGTCGATGATCCGCAAGATGAAGGAAGAGACGCTCGGCAACCCCAAGCGGATGCTCGCCCTCGCGGACGCCGCCACCAAGGCGCTCACGGTGAACAAGGAGATCGGTGACATCCCGAAGCTGAAGGGACTCGCCGAGGAACTGGGCAGCATCAACCTCAAGAACATCTCGTTCATGACGGTGCCCGTGATCGACAACCCGGCTGAGACGGTCAAGGCGACCGTGGTCGTCGACCCCGTGAAGGCCCCGCAGGTCTTCACCGCGCTCCAGAACGACGTCTCCTTCTCCGATGTGAAGAAGAAGGAGAAGGCCGCCAAGAGCAAGCAGGCCGCCCTGCTCAAGGGACCGCGGGCCGAAGCCTCCGACGTGCGCGTCGACGTCTACAACGGCAGCGAGACCAGCGGAGCCGCTCAGAAGACCCTCAACTGGCTCCAGGTGCAGAAGGGTGTGCTCAAGTCCACGAACAAGAGCAACGCACCGGAGAAGATCGCGAAGACTACGCTGGAGTACGCACCGAACCAGGCCGACCAGGCGCGCAAGCTCGCGGACCTGATGGGCCTGCCGGCTTCGGCGCTGAAGAAGGGCACCGAGGACGCCGGCGAGATGCAGGCGATGGTCCTGACCCTCGGCGCCGACTTCAAGGGGGAAGGCGTGCCCATCTCCGGTCCTGTGAAGGCGCCCGAGGTGGACGGGAAAGTCCAAGCGGACAAAAAGATCTGCGCCAAGTGAGACCGGGTCACCGGACCATGCGGCGCGCCTGAACGGCAGGGGGGCCAGGGGTGGGGAAGAACAGCGTGCGTGGGGAGGGGACGCGGCGACGCGTTCCGGACGCAGGTGAAGGCGGCGGGAGCGACAGCCCGCACGACGGCGGGCCGGACGGAGCACCGGGCGGCGCGGTGCGCGCTCCGGCGCGCCCGGCCCCGGACGGGCCCGTGCCACGGCCCCGCCGGCCGGGCAGCACGTCCCGGCGCGGCAGCGCCTCCCGGCACGGCAGACGGGGCAAACGGCGGGTACTGCGCTGGGTCGCCGCCGTACTGTCCCTGCTGATACTCGGCACGGCCGGCGCCGGATACCTCTACTACCGCCACCTCAACGGCATCCTGAAGAAGGACGACCTCAACCTCGGCGACAAGCCGATGGCCGGTCACAAGGCCAACGCGGCGGGCCAGACCCCGCTGAACATCCTGCTCATCGGCTCGGACGCGCGTAACTCCGACGCCAACAAGCGGCTCGGCGGCGCCAAGCGCACCTTCGACGGCCCGCCGCTCGCCGACGTACAGATGCTCCTGCACGTCTCCGCCGACCGCAGCAACATGTCGGTGATCAGCATGCCGCGCGACACCATGCTGAACATGCCCAAGTGCACGGACCCGGAAACCGGCGAGTCCTATCCGGCGACCGTCAGGCCGAGGCTGACCAACGAGAGCCTGGGACGCGGCGGTCCCGGCTGCACGGTCGCCACCTGGTACAAGCTGACCGACATCACCATCGACCACTTCATGATGATCGACTTCTCGGGTGTGGTCTCGATGGCGGACGCCATCGGCGGAGTCCCGGTCTGCGTCACCGACAACGTCCACTCCCGCAACAGCAAGGGCGAGGGCTCGGGCCTGAAGCTGGAGGAGGGCACGACCTACATCAAGGGCGAGCAGGCCCTCCAGTGGCTGCGCACCCGTTACGGCTTCGAGGACGGCACCGACCTCGCCCGTGCGCACGGCCAGCACATGTACATGAACTCGATGGTCCGCGAGCTGAAGAAGAACACCAAGCTGAGCGACCCGAACAAGCTGCGCAAGCTGGCCGAGTCCGCCACCCGGGCGCTCACCGTCGACCCGGGGCTCGACACCGTCAAGAAGCTGTACGACCTCGGTGAGGAGCTCAAGAAGGTCCCGACGTCGCGCATCACCATGACGACCATGCCGTCGGTGCCCGCGGGCGACAGGGTCCTGCCGAAGCCGGACGAGGCGGAGCTGCTCTTCAAGATGATCCGCGAGGACACCCCGCTGGACGGCAAGGCTTCGAAGAAGCAGAAGCCGAAGGAGTCCAAGGACCCGGCCGCCCCGGACGCGGAGATCGGCGTCATGGTGCAGAACGGCACGTACACCGACGCCCTGGGAGCGGCGACAGGGCGGGCCCGTGAAGTCGCGGGCGTGCTGGTGGAGAAGGGCTTCACCGAGGCCAAGGCGGACATTCAGCGCAGCCCGCAGGAGCGGACGACGGTCTACTACCCGAGCGTCGACCTGGAGGGTGACGCGCAGGCGGTCGCCAAGTCGCTCGGGCTGCCGCTGAGTTCGGCGAAGAAGTCCACCGAGGTCTCGGGCGTCACGCTGGTCGTCGGGGCGGACTGGCGTACGGGCAGTACGTACCCCAAGTCGGCGAAGGACGACGGCAAGGCGAAGGAAGACGCCCTCAAGTCGGCCCGCGCCCTCAAGGGCGACAACGACGAGGCATGCATGGACGTGCAGCCGGGCTTCACCTGGTAGCCGGTGCGGTGACGACGAAGCCCCGGGCGGCGCGGACACCGCGTGGCCCGGGGCTTCGTCTCGTACGTACTACGCCTGGGTCCGCGCCTCTTCGGCCCCGGCCGTCCGCACCGCCGGGCGGCGGCTCGCGATGACCTTCTTCGCGAGCGAGCGCGGGCTGGTCAGGAAGCCGAAGCCCCACGACATGTGCATGGTCCCCAGGGCGACGGGGATCTGCGCCCGCGCCTTCAGCGAAAGGCCCTTGCCCGCCGGGACCGAGCCCGCCACGATCGCGGCCAGGTAGCCGGCCGGGACGACGAAGCCCCACGGTGTGAGCGCGGCGCCGACGACGATGCCCGCGGCGATCGCGCAGACGGCGGTCGGCGGCGCGAGATAGCGCAGGTTGATGGAACCGGCGTGGTAGCGGGCGACGACGTGCCGCCAGCGGCCGTAGTCCTTGTACTGCTTGGCGAGGGCCTTGACGGAGGGCCTCGGGCGGTACTGGACGCGGAGTTCGGGCGAGAACCAGATGAGGCCGCCCGCCTCGCGGATCCGGAAGTTCAGCTCCCAGTCCTGGGCGCGGATGAACTCCTCGTTGTAGCCGCCCTGTTGTTCGAGGGCCTCGCGGCGGAAGACGCCCAGGTACACGGTTTCGGCGGGCGCGGCCTCGCCGCCCGTGTGGAACGCCGCGTTGCCGACGCCGATCTTCGACGTCATGGCGGCCGCGACCGCTTCCTCCCAGGCGTTCTCGCCCTCGGCGTGCATGATGCCGCCGACATTCTGCGCGCCGGTCTCCTCCAGGAGGCGGACGGCGGTCGCGATGTAGTTCGGCGAGAGCATCCCGTGGCCGTCGACCCGCACCACGACGGGGTGCCGGGACGCCTTGATGGCGGCGTTCAGCGCGGCCGGGGTGCGCCCGGTGGGGTTCGGGACGGTGCGGACGCGGGGATCCTCGCGTACCAGCTCGGCGGCGATCTCCTCGGTCCGGTCCGAGGACGGGCCGATCGCGATCACCACCTCCATCTCGCCGTCGTAATCCTGCTCCAGGATGTGGCGGACCGAGTTGCGCAGATGCCGCTCCTCGTTGAGGACCGGCATGATCACGGAGACTGCGGGTGTGGCGTTCATATCAGGGGTCACGTTACCGCGAACGGGGGACACGGTCGCGCGGCGGCCGCGTCGCTGCGCGGGGTCGTTGATCGTATGGGCTTACGTTGCTGCTGATCCCCCCTTGCCTTCGCGGAGGTTTCCCACGTGCCCAAGTCGCCCCGTCCGCAGAAGGGCCGCAGTCGGAGGCAGGACGAGCGCCCGCGGTGGTCGATGCGCCTGTTCACCACGATCTCCGTGCTGGTGCTGTGCGCGGGTGGCATCGGTCACGCGGTCGTCTCGGGGATGGACACCGGCATTGAGCGGGTCGATCCGTTCAAGGACATGAAGAACCGCCCGGCGGCCGGTCACGGCACGAACATCCTGCTCGTCGGCACCGACGGCCGCGACAGGATCACGCGGGAGGAGAAGCGGAAGTACCGGCTGGGCGGCGAACCGTGCCACTGCACCGACACGATCATGGTGGTGCACATCTCCGCCGACAGGAAGCGCGCCAGCATCGTGAGCCTGCCGCGCGACAGCTACGCGGAGGTGCCCGAGCACACCGACCAGGTCACGGGCAAGCACCACAACAAGCACCCCGCGAAGATCAACGCGGCGTACGCGGAGGGCGGTCCCGGCCTCACCGTACGGACCGTCGAGCACATGACGAAGGTGAAGATCGACCATTACGTGGAGGTCGACTTCACCAGCTTCATGCGGACGGTGGACGTGATCGGCGGCGTGGAGGTCTGCACCGTCCGCCCGCTCAAGGACGGCTACACCGGCCTCGACCTGCCCGCCGGCACCCACCGGCTCAACGGTGGCCAGGCCCTTCAGTACGTACGCTCGCGGCACATCGACGGCGCCTCCGACTTCGGCCGCATGCAGCGCCAGCAGCGCTTCCTCGCCGCCTTCATCGCCAAGGCCGGTACCCGCGGCGTCCTGCTGAACCCGGTGAAGTTCCGGGAGCTGACGTCCACGCTGCTCGGCTCGGTCCGGGCGGACAAGGGGTTCGGTACGGAGGAGATGCTCACCCTCGGTCAGGCGATGCGGGGCTTCACTCCCGCGTCCTCCGAGTTCACGTCCGTACCGGTCGCCGGAGCCGGTCCGGCCGTCGCGAGCATCGGCTCGACCGTGAAGTGGGACGAGGCGAAGGCCGGGAAGCTCTTCGAGTACCTGCGCGAGGACAAGCCGCTCGCCCCGCTGCGGCGGAAGAAGACGGCGACGCTCGTCGACGTCCCGCCGCAGCAGATCGCCGTACAGGTCTACAACGGGACGCTCACCCGGGGCCTGGGCAAGCGGGTGGACGACGGGCTGCGCTCCACCGGCTTCCGGACCACCCGCCTTCCCGAGGACGCCGACCGGCACGACGTGAGGCGCACGCTCGTCACGTACGACCCGCGCTGGGACCGCTCGGCGAAGTCGCTCCGGGCGGCGCTGCCCGGGTGCGAGCTGCGGGCGGTGGACGGGCAGGGGGCGCTCATGAAGGTGATGGCGGGCACGGACTTCAAGGGGGTGCGGGCGGTGCGGGCGGACGATCCGTACCAGGGCCGGTTCGGCACGGTCACCGGCGACCAGGTGGTCTGCCCGTGACGGGCACGGTCACCGCCACCGGCCACCGGGCCCCTAGGTCGATCGTCTGCCTGTGACAGGCCGTATCAGCTCTCCATGTCCAGTCCCTCGGCCGCGCGCTTGTCCCTCAGCTCCTTGATCGCGCGGCGCCGCGCGAGGCGGTGCGTGCGCCGGATCTGCGCCTCCTGGTAGCGGCGGCGGTCGCGCTCCGTCTCGGGTACGACGGGCGGGACGCGGCGGGGCTTGCCGTCGGCGTCGACGGCGGCGAACACGAGGTAGGCGCTGCCGACCTGGGTGGCGGGCGTCGACTCGTTCCACCGCTCGGCCAGGACGCGTACGCCGACCTCCATCGACGACCGGCCGGTCCAGTTGACCTGGGCCTTCACATGGACCAGGTCCCCGACCCTGACCGGCTCCAGGAAGACCATCTCGTCCATGGAGGCGGTGACGGCGGGTCCGCCGGAGTGGCGGCCCGCGACGGCGCCCGCGGCGTCGTCCACCAGCTTCATGATCACGCCGCCGTGCACCGTGCCGAGGAGGTTGGTGTCGCTGCCCGTCATGATGTGGCTGAGCGTGGTGCGGGAAGCCGCGGTGGGCTTGCCCGGAATGTGTTCTTCCGGGTGCTGGGGCTGATCTGTCATGCCCTCCACCTTATGCGCGGGGCGCATTGCATCAGCTCTGCAACAGCCCTGCCCCGTTTTCCCACCCACCCTGTAAGCGGCCCACCCCCAGCCTGCACACTGGTCCGCATGAGCGACTGGCCGGACGGATGGAACGACCGCAACGACCCGCACGGACGCGGCAGCGGCGGCACGCAGCCCGAGGGCGCGCGGGTGATGAGGCATGTCCAGCGCGGCCAGGTGCCGCCGCCTGCCGCCCCGGTGCCTCCGGTGCACCGCCCGGTGCCGTCGCAGCCGCAGGGTTACGACGACGGCTACGGCCAGGGCTCCCACGGTGACGGATACAACACCGGCCAGGTCTACGGCGGCGGCGGCCGGCCGCCGCGCGGACCGCGCGTGGGTCCGGCACCGGACTGGAGACGCCGGATCAAGGTCGGATCACTGACGCTGGTCGTCGTGCTCCTCGCCGTCTCCATCGGTACGTACTTCTGGGCCGACGGCAAGCTCAAGCGCGAGGTCGACCTGGCGAAGGTCATCGACCGCCCCGAGGCCGGTGACGGCACGAACTACCTGATCGTCGGCTCGGACAGCCGCGAGGGCATGAGCTCCGACGACAAGAAGAAGCTGCACACCGGGTCGGCCGAGGGCAAGCGGACCGACTCGATGATGATCCTGCACGACGGCTCCAACGGCCCGACCCTCATCTCGCTGCCCCGCGACTCCGACGTGGAGATCCCGTCCTTCGTCGGATCGGAGTCCGGCAAGAAGTTCCCGGGCCAGGGCCGGCGCGTGAAGCTGAACGCGGCGTACGCCGAGGACGGCCCCGAGCTCCTGGTCCGCACGGTCGAGCACAACACCAACCTGCGCATCGACCACTACGTCGAGATCGGTTTCGCCGGCTTCGCCAACATCGTGGACGCGATCGGCGGAGTGGAGATGGACATTCCGAAGGCGTTCAAGGACAAGAAGTCGGGCGCGGACTTCCAGGCCGGCAAGCAGACGCTGAACGGCGAGCAGTCGCTGGCCTTCGTCCGTACGCGCTCCGCCTTCGCGGGCAGCGACCTGGACCGTACGAAGAACCAGCAGAAGTTCCTGGCGGCGCTGGCGAGCCAGACGGCGACGCCGGGCACCATCGTGAACCCGTTCAAGCTCTACCCGACCATGGGCGCCGGCCTCGACACGCTCGTCGTCGACAAGGACATGAGCCTGTGGTCGCTGGGCCAGATGTTCTTCGCGATGAAGGGCGTCACGGGCGGCGAGGGTACGTCGATGAACATGCCGATCTCCGGGAGCAACGGCAGCAACCTGGTCTGGGACAAGGCGAAGGTCGAGCAGCTCATGAAGCAGCTCAAGAACGACGAGAAGGTCACGGTCACCGGCAACTAGCAGGACATGACGGAGGGGCCCGGACGGATCACCGTCCGGGCCCCTCCGCCGTACTGCCCGTGGTCCCGCCGGGCGTGCCGCCCCCGGTCCGGGCGGGCCGTACTGCCCCGACCCCCAGGCCGTTCCGCCTCAGTCCCGCAGGCTGATCGTGCCCCGTCGGCGCTGCCTGTCGCCGTCGAACTTCGACCGGTCGACGGCGGGACGCGGCGCGGGCCTGGCCGCGATGAGTTTGATCGTGTCGCGGCCGGCCAGGGCGGTGCGCCACTGCCCCAGGTCCGGGCGGCTCCCGCACGCTCCGGCCGCCTGCTCCCACAGGCGCGACACCGCCGCTTCCCGGCGGTCGTCCAGTACGCCCGGAACAAGCTTCAGCGCGCTGCCCGGAGTCGCGTAGGCGTCCTGGGCGAGTACGCGGCCGATCATCAGCGCGGCCTTGAAGCGGTCACTGTCGACGGACACGGTCCCCGGCGGGGCGAGGGGGTCGTGCCAGTCGGGGGTGTCCGCCTGGTCGAGCACCGGCCGCTGCCCCGCGAGCCGCACACCGTCGCAGTCCAGCAGGTACGCGGCGGGGGCCGGACGCAGGGTCCACAGCACGTTGGCGTGCGACACGTCCCCGATCACCAGCCCCATCGCGTGCAGCCACTGGAACAGCTCCACCAGCACGACGGCCAGGGTGTACCGCTCCGCCGGGGACGGCTGCGGGACCGACTGCCAGGCGGCCTTCGGCTGGTGCAGCAGGTATGTCAGCTCGACGAGCCTGCTGCTCCCCTTCGACGTCTGCCAGCTCATGGCGTCGGGAGCCCTGTGCATGAGGAAGCCGGTGACCCGGCCCCCGTCCGTGACCCTGCACAGCGGCCACGCCGTCTCGCGGTCCAGCCGGTCACGGTCGGCCGGCGCCAGTGCCTGGCGGAGGGCGACCAGGGCGCCGAGTGCGGCGCCGTCGACCTTGTGCGGCTCCCGGTACGCCTTGTAGAGCAGCCTGCCGGGACCGCCGACCGCGTGTACTTCTCCCTGCCCGCCGTCGCCCACCTTGGCCAGCAGCTTCAGGGACGTGTACGGCATGTCGGCACCGTCGTGAACGCTCACGCGCCGCCTTCCCACAGGACCACCGCGGTCCGGTCGTCGTCGTACGACTTGACCCGGAACTGCGCCTGCCAGAGGAAGTCGGCCGGACCGGGGACCGCGCCGCTCCCCCACGCCGCGCCGAGGAACTCCCGCATCCGCGGCTCCCCCGCCAGGGGCGTCGAGAGCCCGTCGGTGCAGAGCACGAGGACGTCGCCGGGGCGGACGGGGCCGACGAGGCGCGTCACGGCGGTGCGGGCGAGCGGCAGGGCGGCCGTACGCGTGTCGATCATCCCGGAGCCCTCGTCCTCCTCGCCGGTGATGTCCAGCTGCCACGCGCCGTCGCGGAGCAGCGACGTACCGCCGTCTCCGACCGCGAGGAAGCCGCGGGTGCGCACGGCCGGGTCGACGGGGACCAGGAGGACCCGCAGAGTCGTGGCGTACGCCCCGGGGTCGTGTCCGGCGCGTACGGCACGGTCCGTGAGCAGTACGGCGATCTGCCCCACCACGTGGTCGGCCAGTTCCGCGAACGCCGTACCGTCACCGGCCTCCAGCGCGGTGAACAGGTTGCCCGCCACCCGGTCCAGGTAGGCGGCGGCCAGGCGGCACGCCTCGTTGGAGCCGATGTGCGAGCGGAGCGCGGAGCCGACGCCGTCCGCGACGGCGAGCAGGAGCATCTCCCCCGCCCCGGGACCGCCGATCCGGGTCACGCACAGCGCGTCCTGCCGGGGTTCGCCGAGATACCGGTGGGAGTCGCCCCGCACCGAAACGGCCCGTACGGTCAGCGGGCCGTACTGCGCACCGTCGACGACGATGTCGGGCAGCACCGCGGCGTCCGGGTCGCCGCCGGCGGCCGGCAGACCCTGCGGGACGGGCGGATACATGGGCGGCTTGTTCCCGCTGTGCCAGGGGGCGTCGAGCACCGGCGGACGCGGGGCGTCGGGCACCGGCGGACGCGGGGCGTCGGGCACCGGCGGTCCCGTGGTGTCGGCCGGGTTGGGCTCCGAGCCGGGGGCCTGAACGAGGTCCACCGGGTCGAGGGCGGCTGCTGCCGACGGGGACACGACCGACTCGACCGACCGCCAGGTCTCGTGCAACGGATCGCCGGGCTCCTCGGCTCCCGCCCCGGCCCCGGCTCCGTCCACCCACTCCTGCTGCATCGTCGTCCTCAGAGCTTGTCGAGGGAAACGGTCGAGAAGCCGGGCACGGTCTCGTCCACGGCGAGGGAGAAGCCGGACCCTCCGTCGGCGGCGATGCTGCTCGCCGACCGCACGATGGAACGGGTCAGGCTGGACGCGAACTCGCGCAGCGCCTGCGCCGGTGACACTTTGGCCTCCTGCTGGATGAAGGCACGGAAGTTGGCCACCTGCCCGATGGTCGCCGCTTCCGCGTCACCGATCCCGAAGGCGATGATCTTGGGGCAGAAGCGGGACTGGGTCAGCTCCTTGTGCGCCTGCTCCCAGCCGTCGTCCGTGGGAATCCCGTCGGAGAGGAAGAAGGCGACCGGGCGGTAGACCTCGTGCCCCTGTGCCTTCAGCGCCGCCACATCCGCCTCGATGCACCGCAGCAGCGTACGGAACGCGTCCCCGTACGAGGTGAGCCCGCCGGCCGCCAGGGCCGGCACCTCGTCGATGTCGCTCAGGTCCACGAGCGGTTGCAGCACATTGGCGCTGCTGGAGAAGCCGATCAGACAGAACCTCGTCTTGTCCGCGACCGTCGGGTTGGTGCTGATCTCGTGATGCAGCTCGGGCAGAGCCTCGTTGATCGCTTCGATCGGGTCGCCCGACATCGAGCCCGACTCGTCACAGAGCAGGTAGAACGGAAGAATCTGCACGGTCTCGTACCTCCGGGGTGCCGGTCAGTAGGTGTAGAAGTAAATTTCGATGTCGGCGTGCCCTGCGGAGGTGCCGCCCTTCCAGAAGTCGCGCGTGGTGGCGCCTTCGAACATGCCCGGACGCGCCTTCTTCAGCAGGGAGTTGACCTCGTGGGCGTACTCGCCCCCCGGTCCCGGCTCGGCATGGTGTCCGAAGGTGAGGACGAACGCTGCCCGGCGGTCCTTGTGCGGCGCGGTCACCGCGCGCAGCCGCTGTTCGATGCGCCGCTTGTCGCCCGGGGCGGCGTCGATGGACACCTTCACGGGCTTGTTGACCACCGCGCGGGGACCCGTGTGCTTCGGGGCCTTCGGCGGCCTCTTCGGTTTCGCGGAGGCGGAGGCGGAGGGCTTCACCGCCGCCTCGGCCGCCAGGGGGTCGCCCTGGTCGCCCATCGCCACCAGGGCGAGGACCAGCAGCATGTCCGCGAAGAGCCAGCCGGCCAGGTGCAGCGGATTGAACCGCGGCGCCCTCACCGCGTGTCCGCCAGTGACGCAGGCGCGTCCTCCGGCAGCTTCTCCAGCACCACGCCGTTCCGGCGCGACGGCTCCGGAGCCGGAAGGGGTACGGCGCGCAGCGCGTCCACGAGCTGGGCGAACCGCTCGGCCAGGTCGCGCAACGAGCCGCTCTGTTCCGCCAGTTGACGCATGACGGCCTGCGATTCGGCAGCGCCTCGGGCGGACTCCTCGGTGACGTCACCGAGCCGCGCCAGCACCTGCGCGGTGACGTCGGAGGCCACCTCGATGCCCGTGGTGAACGAGCGCTGCGACGCGGCGAGGGTTGTGACCGAGTCCTCGACGCGGTCACCGGCCCGGTCGAGGACATCGCGTACGTCGCCGCTGGTGCTCCGCACATCTTCCAGCGCCTTGCACACCATGACGCCATTACCGCTGACGGCGGCCTCGATCTCCTTGCCGCTGCCGCGCACCGCCTCCTCGATGCGTCCCGCCGCGTCCTCCAGGGGCCGCACGGAGGTGTCGATACCGGCGAGACGGCGCTCGGCCTGCTGAACGGCGTCTCCCACGACCTCGGCCGCGGCGGACAGATCCTTCTGCGCCTTGGCCGACTTGGTACCGAGGCGGTTGAGCGTGGCCGCGGCGCCGGTGAGTTCGGCGGCGAACCGCTGCGGCGAGGCCATGCGGTGCACGTTCAGCACCAGTTGTGCCTGGGTCAGCACCGGCACGAGGCGACGCATCAGCCGGTCCGCCTCCCGCTGCGCGTGCTCCTCCCGGCGCGTCACGGCGGACCGCCGGAATCCGTGCACCAGTACGAGCGCGAACAGCAGCACGATCGCGACGGTCGCGCCCATCGCCACGTGACCGAAGGTGAACGCGCCGGTCAGGTGTCCCTCGAAGCCGGACTGCCACAACTGGAGGAACGGCCTGGCAGCCGCCTTGGGATCGGCTCCGGTCAGCGCCTCGTAGGCGCTGGACGCCTGGGTCAGCCCGTACCAGGTCAGCATCAGCGGCACGAAGACCAGCGCGCCGAGTACGGCCTCCAGCCACGACCAGGCCCGGTGTTCCTCCCCGGCTCCGGCCACCGGGGTGACGCTCTCGGGTCTGGCGTAGGCGTGGAGCAGGTCGAGGTCGGCCCACGGGTCGAGCCCGGCCGCGTCCGTCGAGTGCAACGCGTCGGCCAGAGCCGCGAGTTCGGTCCGCCGGGGGACGAGTCCCGGTTCCCCTGCGAGATCCTTGATCTGCCGGCCGACCGTATGACGGTCCGCCAAAGCCCCTACGGGCATGCCCACCCCCATGAGAGAACCCAGGGGGCGCCGACCGCGCGCCTCTCGCTCCCCAGCGATCACGAAGCGCCTTCGCCCCCTCACGGCGGTACACACGCAACGTGCTGCCGTGGGCGCAGAGCGTACCCCACGCCCCTCACGCCAGACATACAATCCTGTCCCGCGTTCCGATGGAACCTGCCGGCTGGGGGGCCTGCCCGATGAGCACCGACAACCGTCCGCGCGGAGTGATCCGGCTGCGGGAACCGCGTAATCCGGTCCGCCCCGACGGGCCACCGCCAACCCTGCTCACCAGGGCCGATCCGCAGGCGCGCATCGCCGGCCGGGGCGTGCTCCAGGCGAACCTGAACTGGCTGCCGGAGGCCGGGGCGGACTTGAACCTGTGCTGCCTGGTGTCGTCCACGGACGGCTCCGCGACGGTGGTGCAGTCCCTGGGGGACGACTACGGCTCGCTCACCTCACCGCCGTACGTCGCCCTCGACCACGACGACCGGACGGGAGAGTCCTCCGACGGCGAGACGCTGCGGGTCAGCATCGAGCACCGCGCCGCCTTCAAGCGGCTGCTGTTCTTCGTCTACATCTACGAGGGTGCGGCGGACTTCCGCGACCTCGGCGCCGTCGCGACCGTCACGGCGCCTTCCGGCGACGGCTGCCGCATCCTGCTCGACGACTCGCCCCCGGGGTCGACTGCCTGCGCCGTCGCCCTGGTCGCCCCGGACAACGGCGGACTCTCGGTGCGCCGGGAGGTCCGCTGGTTCACCGGCTGGCCGGTGATGGCTCCTCACCGGCAGATCAACGACGCGTACGGCTTCGGCATCGAGTCCTGGACCACGATGGAGAAGCGGCGCCGCTGACGGACGCGGAAACGCCCCTGCCGTATCCCCGGCAGGGGCGTTCCCTCGCCTGCGCGTCGCGCACTACGGCAGGTTGCGGGCCATGACGATCCGCTGGACCTGATTCGTGCCCTCGTAGATCTGGGTGATCTTCGCGTCGCGCATCATGCGCTCGACCGGGTAGTCGCGCGTGTAGCCGTAGCCGCCGAGAAGCTGGACCGCGTCCGTGGTGATCTCCATGGCGGCGTCGGAGGCGTAGCACTTGGCCGCGGCGCCGAAGAACGTCAGGTCGGCGTCGAGGCGCTCGGACTTGGCGGCGGCCGCGTACGTCAGCTGACGGGCGGCCTCCAGCTTCATGGCCATGTCGGCGAGCATGAACTGGACGCCCTGGAAGTCGCCGATCGGCTTGCCGAACTGCTTGCGCTCCTGGACGTAGCCCTTGGCGTAGTCGAGGGCTCCCTGGGCGATGCCGAGCGCCTGGGCCGCGATCGTGATGCGGGTGTGGTCCAGGGTCTTCATCGCCGTGGCGAAGCCGGTGCCCTCCTCGCCGATCATGCGGTCGGCGGGGATGCGGACGTTGTCGAGGTAGACCTCGCGGGTCGGCGAGCCCTTGATGCCGAGCTTCTTCTCCGGCGCGCCGAAGGAGACGCCCTCGTCCGACTTCTCGACGACGAAGGCGCTGATGCCCTTCGAGCGCTTGGTCGGGTCGGTGACGGCCATCACCGTGTAGTACTCGCTGACGCCCGCGTTGGTGATCCACCGCTTCACGCCGTTGAGGACCCAGTAGTCGCCGTCGCGGACCGCCTTGGTCTTCATGCCCGCCGCGTCGGAACCCGCGTCCGGCTCGGAGAGGCAGTACGAGAACATGCCCTCGCCCTTCGCGAGCGGCGTCATGTACTTCTTCTTCAGCTCTTCGCTGCCCGAGAGGATGACGGGGAGCGAGCCGAGCTTGTTGACCGCCGGGATCAGCGAGGAGGAGGCACAGGCGCGGGCGACCTCTTCGATGACGATGACGGTGGCCAGGGCGTCGGCGCCCGCGCCGCCGTAGGCCTCGGGGACGTGGATGGCCTGGAGGTCGTTGGCGACCAGGGCGTCCAGGGCCTCCTGCGGGAAGCGGGCCTCCTCGTCGACCGCCGCGGCGTACGGCGCGATCTTCGCCTCGGCGAGCGAGCGGACCGCGTCACGGAGCATGTCGTGCTCTTCGGACGGGCGGTACAGGTCGAAATCAGGCGAGCCTGCCAAGGTGTCTCACTCCCCAAAGATGCTAACTACCGTTAAGTAACCCAATTTTAGTGGGCCCGCCGCCCGAAGGGATACGTGAGCTTGCCGACAGGCGGGAATCCAGGGACGGGTTCCCGTGGGCCCGCCCGACTATGCTCGGTCGGCGAACGTCTGCCCGTCCCTCTCTGGAGCACTACATGGCCCTCAAGATCACCGTGATCGGCACCGGGTACCTCGGCGCCACCCACGCCGCGGCCATGGCTGAGCTGGGGTTCGACGTCCTCGGCCTGGACGTCGTGCCGGAGAAGATCGAGATGCTGGCGGCGGGCAGGGTCCCGATGTACGAACCGGGACTGGAGGAGCTGCTGCGCAAGCACGTGGCGGGCATCGAGGGCTCCAGCGGACGGCTGCGCTTCACGACCTCCTGGGAGGAGGTCGGCGCGTTCGGCGACATCCACTTCGTGTGCGTGAACACGCCGCAGAAGCACGGTGAGTACGCGTGCGACATGAGTTACGTCGAGTCCGCATTCGCCTCGCTCGCCCCCCAGCTCACCCGCCCGGCCCTCGTCGTCGGCAAGTCGACCGTCCCGGTCGGCAGCGCCGCCCGGCTCGCGGCGAAGCTCGCGGAGCTGGCGCCGGTGGGGGCGGACGCGGAGCTGGCGTGGAACCCGGAGTTCCTGCGCGAGGGGTTCGCCGTACAGGACACGCTGCACCCCGACCGGATCGTGGCGGGTGTGGAGAGCGAGCGCGCGGAGAAGCTGCTGCGCGAGGTGTACGCCGGTCCGATCGAGGAGGGCTCGCCCTTCGTCGTGACCGACTTCCCGACCGCCGAACTGGTCAAGACGTCCGCGAACTCGTTCCTGGCGACGAAGATCTCCTTCATCAACGCCATGGCCGAGGTGTGCGAGGCGGCCGACGGCGACGTGGTGAAGCTGGCCGAGGCGATCGGGTACGACGAGCGGATCGGCAAGAAGTTCCTGCGGGCGGGCATCGGCTTCGGCGGCGGCTGCCTGCCGAAGGACATCCGGGCCTTCATGGCGCGCGCCGGTGAGCTGGGCGCCGACCAGGCGCTCACCTTCCTGCGCGAGGTCGACTCGATCAACATGCGCCGGCGCGGGCACATGGTGGAGCTGGCGCGCGAGGCGGTGGGCGGCGCCGGCGGCTTCCTGGGCAAGCGGGTCGCGGTGCTGGGCGCGACGTTCAAGCCGGACTCGGACGACGTACGCGACTCCCCGGCGCTCAACGTGGCCGGGCAGATCCATCTCCAGGGCGGCCAGGTCACGGTCTACGACCCCAAGGGCATGGAGAACGCCCAGCGTCTCTTCCCGACCCTCGGCTACGCCCCGACCGCCGTCGACGCGGTGCGCGGCGCGGACGTGGTGCTGCACCTGACGGAGTGGCGCGAGTTCCGGGAGCTGGACCCGGAGGTGCTGGGCGAGGTGGCCGCCGAGCGGCTGATCCTGGACGGACGCAACGCGCTGGACCCGGAGCTGTGGCGCGGTGCGGGCTGGACGTACCGGGCGATGGGCCGGCCGAAGGCGTAACGCGGCTCGCGGGTGGGGCGCCCTTCGCGTACGGCCGATCACGGCCGGGGCGGGGGCGCCCTTCGCGTACCCGTGCGCAGATCGGGCTCGGTCACCCGCTCGGGGCGGGGGCCCTTCAGGACGAGCGCGCGCGGCCCGCGCGGTATTTGCGCATCTTGGCTCGGCTGCCGCAGACCGCCATCGTGCACCAGCGGCTGCGGCCCGCCGGGCTGCGGTCGTAGTACGCCCACAGGCAGTCCTGCGCCTCGCACGCCTTGAGCCGCAGCCAGGTCCCGTCTGCGGTCGCCGTGGCGATGGCGGCGGCGACACGGGAGACCAGTGCCTCGGGGTCCGCGGGCCGCAGGGCGGCCGCGCCCGCGCCGTCCACGGTGACCAGCAGCGGAGCCGCCGCGAGCAGCCGGTCGAGGGACTCGGTGGGTACGTCGTGTCCCGCGTGGGCCAGGCACGCTGCGCGCAGGGCCTCGCGGAGTTCACGCGCCGCCGGTACGTCGGCCTCGGCGAGGCCGAAGGCCGTGCGGCCGTCCTCCGTGTCGAGGGAATCGGCGCCCTTCTCCACGTCCAGCGTGTTCACCAGGGCTTCCACCAGGGCGAGCTCTCCGGGTGCGGGTGCCCTGTCGTTCATGGTTGCGAGGTTACCTCCTTTGCTGGGAGCATGCAGTAACGGTTACCGGTTTAGCGGTTCAACCGGTAACACCACGGCAGCACGCCCAGGAGAGAGGCATCAGCATGAGCAGCACAGCAGTGGCCAAGCTGGGAACCGTCGTACTGGACTGTCCGGACCCGGATGCCCTCGCGCGCTTCTACGCCGGGCTGCTGGGAGGTGAGCCCAAGGCGGACGGCCCGGACTGGGTGAATCTCGCGGGGTACGAGGGGACGCCGCTGGCGTTCCAGGCGGCGCCCGGGTTCGTACCGCCGCGGTGGCCCGCGCCGGAGGGCTCGCAGCAGTTCCATCTCGACCTGACCGTCGACGACCTGGACGCGGCGGAAGAACGGGTGCTCGGCCTCGGCGCGAAGCCGCTGGACACGGCCGACCGCGACCGGTCCTGGCGGGTCTACGCCGACCCGGCCGGGCACCCGTTCTGCCTCTGCGCCTGCTGAGCGGGCGCTGCCGTCAGGTGACGACGGGGGCGGGGCGGCGGCGGGCGGCGCGGGACGTGAACTCGGTGTCCCGTACCACTCGTGCCGCGTTGCCCCACGTCAGCAGGGCGAGGTCCGCCTCGTCCCAGCCGCGGTCGAGCAGCTCCGCGATGAGATGCGGGTAGCACGAGACGTCCCGGAGGTCGTCCCCGTGCGGTACGTCGGCCGCGTCGGCCCCGTACATCCCGCTGAGCCCCACGCACTCGCGTCCCGCGACCTCACGTACGTGATCGAGGTGGTCGGCCACCCGGCTCACGGTCTGTTCGGGCGCGAAGCCGACCATGCAGACGCCCTTGTCGGGGGTGAGGGCGTGCAGTACCTCGTCGGAGGCGTTCGCCGGGGCGTCGGTGAGCGCGCGGGCGCCCGAGTGGGAGAGGAGGACCGGGGCGCGGCTCACGGACAGGACACCGCGCACGGTCTCGGCCGGGACGCCGGTGAGGTCGATGACCACGCCGAGGCGGTTCATCTCCCGTACGACCTCGTGGCCGAAGGGGGTCAGCCCCTCCCCCTTGGCGCCCGCCCAGCGCGTGCCGGCGAACGCGAGGCTGCGTACACCGAGTGCGTGGTAGGCGCGGAGGGTGCCGAGGGAGTCGCCCAGGGCGTGGCCCGAGACGGGGCCGAGGAGGGAGGCGATGCGTCCGCAGTTGCGGGCGTCGGCCATGTCACCGGCGGTGAGGGCCAGGCGCAGGCCCTCGGGGTAGGCCGCCACGACCTTCTTGATCAGGTCGATCTGTTCGAGCGTGGCGCTGATGGCCCGGTCGCCGGCGTACTCGGCCGGGACGAGGAGGGACCAGAACTGGGCCCCCACGCCGCCGGTGCGCAGGCGGGGGATGTCGGTGTCGAGCGTGCTCTCGCCGAGTTCGAGGTCGTGCCACTGGCGCTGCCCGAGGATCTGGGCGAGCCGGTTGAACCCGTCGGCGACGGGATGCTCGACGAGGAGCGCGCGGGCACGGCCGAGGCTGTCCTCGGGCGCGGACGGCTCGGCGGGTTCGGGTTCGGGTTCGGCTCCGGGTTCGGGTTCGGCTCCGGCTTCGTGTTCGGCTCCGGGTTCGGGTTCGCCGTACGCGAGGTCGTCGAAGACGAGGCCGTCGAGCTCCGCCGGTGGCTCGGGTGGTGCTGCCTCGGGCACGTGCTCGGGTCGCGCGGGTTCGGTGCGCTCCGGATCGGCCGTCGGCGGTATTCGGTCGAGCTCGCCGACGGCGGCGGTGGACGAGGTGTGCGGGTCGTCCTGCAAATCTGCCATGACGGGACTCCGAATTCATGGACGCAGTACGGCCACGGTGCCATGGGAGCGGCGAGGGTTCGCGGCGGATGGTCCGTTCGGGCTACGGCCCGCGCGGGCGGCCCTTGCCAGGGCGGGCCGCTCGCGGTCCGGTCGCCTATCCGTCCAGTTCGGCCAGTGTCGCGTTCGACGGCGGGCGGTGGCGGAGGGACCCGGCGACCGACTCCGCGTCGCGCAGTGCCCGTACCGCGTTGTTCCAGGTCAGTTTGGCCACGTCCGGCTCCGACCAGCCCCGCCGCAGCAGCTCCGCGATCAGGTTCGGGTAGCCGGCCACGTCCTCCAGGCCCGCCGGGGTGAACGCCGTGCCGTCGAAGTCGCCGCCGATGCCGACGTGGTCCACGCCCGCGACCTCGCGCATGTGGTCGAGGTGGTCGGCGACCGTGGCCACCGTCGCGACCGGACGCGGGTTCGCTTCCTCGAAGGCGCGGTGGATCTTCATCGCGTCCGGCGTTGTCGCCAGGTGGTGGAGGCCGTGCGCCCGCATGTTCTCGTCCGCCCGCCGTGTCCACTCCACCGCTTCCGGCAGCACGAACTTCGGCACGAAGGTCGCCATGGCGACTCCGCCGTTGGCGGGGAGGAGTGCCAGCACGTCGTCCGGGATGTTGCGCGGGTGGTCGCACACCGCCCGCGCCGACGAGTGCGAGAAGATCACCGGGGCCACGGAGACCGCCAGGGCGTCCCGCATCGTCGTGGCCGCCACGTGGGAAAGGTCCACGAGCATGCCGACGCGGTTCATCTCGCGGACCACCTCGTGGCCGAACGGCGACAGGCCGCCCACCCCCGGCTCGTCCGTCGCCGAGTCCGCCCAGGCGATGTTGTCGTTGTGCGTGAGGGTCATGTAGCGGACGCCCAGCGTGTGCAGCGCGCGCAGGGTGGCAAGGGAGTTGTTGATGGAGTGGCCGCCTTCGGCGCCCATCAGGGAGGCGATCCGCCCCTCGGCACGAGCCGACTCCATGCCGTCCGCCGTCGTCGCCCGCGCCAAGTCGCCCGGGTAGCGCGCCAGCAGCTGTCCGACGACGTCGATCTGCTCCAGCGTCGCGCTGACCGCCTCGTCCCCGGCGAGGTCGGAACGTACGTACACGGACCAGAACTGCGCGCCCACACCCCCGCCCGCAGGCGGGGATGTCGGTGTGGAGGCAGGCCGACTGGTCGGCGGCGATGTCGCGCCGGTCCAGGTCGTACCGGACCTGCTCGCGCAGCGCCCACGGCAAGTCGTTGTGGCCGTCGACCACCGGGTGCGCGGCGAGCAGCTCGCGCGCCCGGAGCACCAGCCGGTCGTTCTCCACGGGCGTCACTTGCCGAAGCCGAACGCGTCCGCGCCCTGCGCCTTGGCGCGCAGCCGCTTGCCCTTCTCCGTGGCCTGGTCGTTCAGCTCCTGCTGGAACTCCCTCATGCGGGCCAGGAGTTCGGGGTCGTGCGCCGCAAGCATGCGGGTCGCCAGGAGTCCCGCGTTGCGCGCGCCCGCGACCGACACGGTGGCGACCGGCACGCCGGCCGGCATCTGCACGATCGACAGGAGCGAGTCCATGCCGTCGAGGTACTTGAGCGGGACCGGTACGCCGATCACCGGCAGCGGCGTCACCGACGCCAGCATGCCGGGCAGGTGCGCCGCGCCGCCCGCGCCCGCGATGATCACCTTGAGGCCGCGGCCGTCCGCGTCCTCGCCGTACGCGATCATCTCGCGCGGCATCCGGTGCGCCGAGACGACGTCGACCTCGTACGGGATCGAGAACTCGTCCAGCGCCTTGGCCGCCGCCTCCATGACGGGCCAGTCGGAGTCCGATCCCATCACGATGCCGACTACGGGAGCGGAAGCAGCAGGGGTCGTCATTCGGTGATCGTTCCTCGCAGGTAGCCGGCGGCGTGACGGGCGCGCTCCAGCGCGTCGTCGAGGTCGTCGCCATAGGTGTTGACGTGGCCGACCTTGCGGCCGGGCTTCACGTCCTTGCCGTACATGTGGATCTTGAGCTGCGGGTCGCGCGCCATGCAGTGCAGGTACGCCTGGTACATGTCGGGATAGTCGCCGCCGAGGACGTTCGCCATGACCGTCCACTGCGCGCGCGGGCGCGGGTCGCCGAGCGGCAGGTCCAGGACCGCGCGGACGTGGTTCGCGAACTGCGACGTGATCGCGCCGTCCTGCGTCCAGTGGCCGGAGTTGTGCGGGCGCATCGCCAGCTCGTTGACCAGGATTCGGCCGTCCGTCGTCTCGAAGAGTTCGACGGCGAGGTGGCCGACGACCCCGAGCTCCTTCGCTATGCGCAGCGCCAGCGCCTGGGCCTGGCCGCCGAGCTCCTCGGAGAGGCCGGGAGCCGGGGCGATCACGGTGTCGCAGACGCCGTCGACCTGCCGCGACTCGACGACGGGGTAGGCGACGGCCTGGCCGTGCGGGGAGCGGACGATGTTCGCCGCCAGTTCCCGTACGAAGTCGACCTTCTCCTCCGCGAGGACCGGGACGCCGGCCTTGAAGGGCTCCTCGGCGCCCTTCTCGTCGCGTACGAACCAGACGCCTTTGCCGTCGTATCCGCCGCGCACGGTCTTGAGGATCACCGGGAAGCCGCCGGTCTCGGCGGCGAACGCTGCCGCGTCCGCCGGGTCGCTCACGATGCGGTGGCGCGGGCAAGGCGCTCCGATGTCCGTGAGCTTCGCTCGCATCACGCCCTTGTCCTGGGCGTGCACCAGTGCGTCGGGCCCCGGCCGGACGGGGATGCCGTCCGCTTCCAGGGCCCGCAGGTGCTCGGTCGGGACGTGCTCGTGATCGAAGGTGATCACGTCGCAGCCGCGCGCGAAGGCGCGCAGGGTGTCCAGATCGCGGTAGTCGCCGATGACGACGTCGCTGACGACCTGGGCCGCCGAGTCCTGGGGGGTGTCACTGAGGAGCTTGAATCTGATGCCGAGGGGGATGCCCGCCTCGTGGGTCATACGGGCGAGCTGACCGCCACCGACCATGCCGACTACGGGGAACGTCACTCCTCCAGGGTATCCGCAGGCCCGCGGCGCCCTGTCCGCGCCGTCGCCGCCACTCCTCGATGGCGCCCACAAGCATCCGTGGAGGCCGCTGGTTAGCATGGCTGGGTTGACGACATGACCGAACGTCGACGACACCGACCGGAACGGGGCTGGCGAACACCATGAGTGGACGGGACGGCGGCCCCATGCGCAGGCGTCTGGAGCGGCTGGCGCGCGAGTTCGCGAAGTTCGGGGCCGTCGGCGGCGTGGGGCTCCTGGTGGACCTCGGGGTCTTCAACCTGCTGTGCCACTTCATGGACGTGCCCGTGGTCCCCGGCGGCATCATCGCCACGGTCGTCGCGATCGGTTTCAACTACCTGGGGTTCCGCTACTTCACGTACCGCGAGCGCGACAAGAACCGCAGGAGCCGGGAGCTGACGCTGTTCCTGCTGTTCAGCGCGTTCGGACTGGTCATCCAGAGCGGTGTGCTGTACGTGGCGACGTCCGGCTTCGGCTGGGACAGCCCGCTCCAGTCCAACGCCTTCAAGTTCCTCGGCATCGGCATCGCGACGGTGTTCCGGTTCTGGTCGTACCGCACGTGGGTGTTCCAGAAGCTGCCGCTGCCGCGCGAGGCCGAGGAGGCGGCCGCGCCGTTCCTGGACGACCCGCGGGTCGTCCAGGGCGCCCGGGGCGACCGCGTCACCTGACGGACCGCGTGCCCCGCGCCGGGCGCCTCACCTGACCGTGGGCTCGGCCGGCTCTTCCTCCCTGGGGCGCGTCACCCGGCTCAGGAACAGCGCGAACACCGGCGGCTGCTGCTGGAGCATTTCCAGGCGCCCGCCGTCCGCCTCCGCGAGGTCGCGCGCGACGGCAAGTCCGATGCCGGTGGAGTTGCGGCCGCTGATGCTCCGCTCGAAGATCCGCGCGCCGAGCTCCGCCGGTACGCCGGGGCCCTCGTCGGTCACCTCGATGACGGCCTGGTTGCCGGTGACGCGGGTACGCAGGGCGACCGTACCGCCACCGTGCATGAGGGAGTTCTCGATCAGCGCGGCCAGCACCTGGGCGACCGCGCCCGGCGTGCCGACGGCCCGCATGCCGTGCTTGCCCGAGTGGACGATGGCGCGGCCCGCGCTGCGGTAGGCCGGGCGCCATTCCTCGATCTGCTGCTTGACGACCTCGTCGAGGTCGAAGACGACGGCGGAGCCCGTGCGCGGGTCGCGGGAATTGGTGAGCAGGCGCTGTACGACGTCGGTGAGCCGCTCGACCTGCGTCAGCGCGATCGTCGCCTCCTCCTTCACGGTGTCCAGGTCCTCGGTGAGGGTGATCTCCTCCAGCCGCATGGACAGGGCGGTCAGCGGCGTACGGAGCTGGTGGGAGGCGTCGGCGGCGAGCCTGCGCTCGGCGGTGAGCATCCGGCCGATGCGCTCGGCGCTGGAGTCGAGCACGTCGGCGACCCGGTCGAGCTCCGGCACGCCGTACCGCTTGTGGCGGGGCCGCTGGTCGCCCGAGCCGAGCCGCTCGGCGGTCTCGGCGAGGTCCGTGAGCGGGGAGGCGAGCCGGTTCGCCTGGCGTACGGCGAGCAGGACGGCGGCGATGACGGCGAGCAGCGCCACCGCTCCGATGATCATGAGCGTACGGCCGACTTCGTCGGTGACGGTGGAGCGGGACTCCTGGACGGTGACGACCTCGCCGGAGTCACCCCGCTCGACGCCCGTGATGACGCTGCCCCGGGGGCGTTCGCCGATCTCGATGGGGGCGCGGCCCGGGATCTCGATGCGGGCGTACCGCTCCGGGTGGATCTGGTCGCCCAGCACACCGGGATTGACGCCCTCGTCGCCGAGGATGCGGCTCTCCACGACGCTGATCAGGCGCAGCGCCTCGGATTCGACGCTCTCCTGGGCGCTGTTGCTGATGGTGCGCGTCTCGACGATGACGAGGGAGACGCCGAAGACGGCGATGACGACGAGCACCACGGCGAGCGTGGAGTTGATCAGGCGGCGGCGCATGGCTGTGTGTGTACGTCAGCTCTTCTCGAAGCGGAAGCCGACGCCCCGCACGGTGGCGATGTAGCGCGGATTGGCGGCGTCGTCGCCCAGCTTCTTGCGGAGCCAGGAGATGTGCATGTCGAGCGTCTTGGTCGACGACCACCAGGTGGTGTCCCAGACCTCGCGCATGAGCTGGTCGCGGGTGACGACCCGGCCGGCATCCCGGACGAGGACCCGCAGCAGGTCGAACTCCTTCGCCGTGAGCTGGAGTTCCTCCTCGCCCATCCACGCGCGGTGCGACTCGACGTCGATCCGTACGCCGTGGGTGGCGGGCGCGGGGGCGGGCTCGCTGGCGCCGCGCCGCAGGAGGGCCCGTACGCGGGCGAGCAGCTCGGCGAGGCGGAACGGCTTGGTGACGTAGTCGTCGGCGCCGGCGTCGAGACCGACCACGGTGTCCACCTCGTCGGCGCGGGCCGTCAGCACCAGGATCGGGATGGCGTGGCCCTCGGCGCGCAGCCGGCGGGCGACCTCCAGGCCGTCCATGCCGGGCAGGCCCAGGTCGAGCACGACCAGGTCGACGCCGCCCTGGAGGCCGGCGTCGAGCGCGGACGGGCCGTCCTCGCGCACCTCGACCTCGTACCCCTCCCGCCGCAGGGCGCGGGCCAGCGGCTCCGAGATGGATGCGTCGTCCTCGGCGAGCAGTACACGGGTCATGGAGTGATGGTAGTCCGCGAGTACGACAGGCCGTGGCCGGTCGGCGAGTGATCGTTCCGCCCTGCGGCTCTGGGATGCGATCCTGGTATCGACCTTCGAATTACGCCTGTTGGTTCCGGCGCAACCTGTGATCCATCTCTCAAGTCCTTCCATATGGGGCGGTCTCGTGTCGTATGGTGGCGAGACTGCTTTAGCACGACACAGAGTCCTTTGGCCTGTCAACACGCCAAAGGTCTCTTTTCTGTGCGGGGTTGGCACCGCCGGCCCGGACAGGGAACGACCTATGGGCCGGGTCCTCCGCGCGGTACGCGCGGAGGGTGTGGATCCCGGTGCGGAGTGTTCCGCGCCGGTGCCGGCCGCCCCCCACCGGGCGCGTACCGCTCACGAGGCGGACGCGTCCCGAGCAAGCAAGGATCGACCATGGCGTCCAGCCTGACGAAGGACTCCGCCAGCACTCCTGGCGTCGAGAAGACCTTCCTCGGCCACCCCCGCGGCTTGGCCAACCTGTTCATGACCGAGATGTGGGAGCGCTACAGCTATTACGGCATGCGCGCCCTGCTCGTGCTCTACCTGTCGGCCGCGGTCGCCGACGGCGGTCTCGGCTTCGACGCGGGCACCGCCATCGCCATCTACTCGGTGTACAACGCGATGGTCTACCTGCTCGCCCTGCCGGGCGGCTGGTTCGGCGACCGCGTGTGGGGTGCCCGCAAGACCGTGGCGGTCTCCGGCACGATCATCATGATCGGCCACTTCCTGCTCGCCCTGCCGACCGTGGTGTCCTTCTTCATCGGCCTGGCGTTCATCGCCGCCGGTTCCGGTCTGCTGAAGGCCAACATCTCGACGATGGTCGGCCACCTGTACCGGGACAAGAACGACCCGCGCCGTGACGGTGGCTTCACGATCTTCTACATGGGCATCAATCTCGGTGCCTTCGTCGCCCCGCTGACCATCGGCTGGGTCGGCCAGAAGGTGAACTGGCACTACGGCTTCGCCATGGCCGGCGTCGGCATGGCCATCGGCCTCGCCTTCTACTTCCTCGGCTTCCGCAACCTCGCGCCGGAGTCCAGCCACGTACCGGCCCCGCTGTCGGACGCGGACCGCGCCGGTGTCATCCGCAAGGCCCTGATCTGGCTGGCCGTCGCGGGCGTCGCGTACACCCTGGTCGGTCTCAGCGGCCAGTTCACCATCGACTGGGTCCTGTGGCCGCTGACCGTCCTGGGTCTGGTCCTGCCCGCGTACTACATCATCCGCATCAAGCGCGACCCCGACCTGACCGCGGTCGAGCGCTCCCGCGTGTCCGCGTACGTCTGGTTCTTCGTGGCCGCCGCCGCCTTCTGGGGCATCTACGACCAGACCGGCTCGACGCTGACCCTGTTCGCCAAGGACAACACCGCCAGCTCGATGCTCGGCTTCGCCTTCCCGGAGAGCTGGTTCCAGTCGCTGAACCCGCTGTACGTGATGGCACTCGCCCCGGTCTTCGCCTGGCTGTGGGTGGCGCTCTCCCGCCGCTCCAAGGAGCCGAGCACGCTCAGCAAGTTCGCCTTCGGCCTGGTGATGATCGGCGCCTCGTTCTTCGTGATGATGCTGGCGCAGACGGCGTCCGCGAGCGGCGTCAAGGTCACCCCGCTGTGGCTGTGCGCGGTCTACCTGATCCAGACCGTCGGTGAGCTCACCCTCTCCCCGGTCGGCCTGTCGCTGACGACGAAGCTGGCCCCGGCCAAGTACGCGTCCCAGATGATGGGTGTCTGGTTCCTCGCGGTGACCGCCGGGTCCTCGGTGATCGCCCTGCTCCAGCTGGTCGGAGCGCCGACCGACACCGAGTGGTGGTTCGCCAGCCAGGGCGCCATCGCGATGCTCGGCGGGTTCGCGATCTTCATGTACCGCAGGAAGGTGCAGCCGCTCATGGGCGGCGTGCACTGACCCGTACGCCACGCGCACGAAGGGCCGCCGCACCGGATTCGGTGCGGCGGCCCTTCGCCGTCGTACGCCGCAGGTCAGCGCCTCAGCCGGCGCCACGGGGTGAACGTGAACACCGCGCCGCCGAGCAGGATCACCGTGCCGGCGACCAGGCCCAGTGCGCGCAGGCCGCCGTTGTCGCCGGCACCCGTGTCGGCGAGGCCGCCACCGGAGTCGGTGCCGCCTCCGCCGCCGGACGCACCACCGCCGGACGCGGAGCCGCCCGCCGCGCCGCCCGCCGAACCGCCGGACGCCGAACCGCCGCCGGACGCGCCGCCCGGCTGGGCGACGGTGTCGAGCTCCAGGGAGACCTCCGCCTTGCCCTTGACGGTGCAGGGGATGGTGATCTTCTGCCCGCCCAGGGTCACGTCGATGGTGAGCGTGCCGGGGCTGAGTGTGGTCTTGCCGCCGGCGCCCGGCTTGTACGTACCGGCCATGTCGGGCAGGTCCACCGGCTTGCCCTGTTCGAGCGGATCCTTGTTGGGAGGCCCTGTCACCGGGACGACGCCCTTGTCGGCTCCGCCCAGCAGGATGTCCATCGTGGGCTTGAGCGCGCCCGCCGGGAGGGCGGCCGGGCTGTCCATGACGCCCTTGGCCGTCCTGACGACCAGGTCGTAGCCGCCGCCGTTCTTCTTGGCGTTGACCGTGACCTTGGAGTTGATGGCCGCCGGGCCCGGCGACTTGCAGGCGAAGGCGACGGTCACCTCCTTGCCGGGGAAGTCGGACTGCCCGCCGCCGCCACCGGAGGCCGAACCGCCGGACGTGGTGCCGCCGGAGGTCGTACCACCCGTCGTGGTGCCGCCGGACGTCGTACCACCCGTCGTGGTGCCGCCGGACGTCGTGCCGCCCGACGTCGTACCACCGGACGTCGTACCGCCCGACGTGCCGCCAGCGCCGTCCGTGACCTTGATGGTCGCGGCGGCCTTGACCGCCTCCTTTGGCGTGCACTTGGTGTCCGTGGACAACGGCTTGCTGACGTTGATGGTGTACGCGTCGGGCGTCAGCGTGATCTCGCCGGCCTTCTCCAGCTTCAGCTTGCCCTTCATGTCGGGCAGCACCATCGGGCTGTTCTTGGGGATCGGCGGGTTCTGCCGGGGCCCCTCCATCCTGAGGTCGCCGGTCACCGCGCCGCCCACCTTGACCGTGCCGGTCGGCTTGACCGTGTCCTTGTCCAGGTCGAGGACGTCGGGGTTCTTGGAAGCGGCCTCGACCGTCTTCCACACCACCTCCACCTCGTCGCCCACCTTGGCCTCGGCGGGCGCCGTGATCTGCACCTTCGTCGTGCCCTGTACGGGCGGCAGGCCGGAGATGGCCGGGGGTACGCACTCGGTCTTGTACGAGACTTCGGCTGCTTGCGCGGGACTCGCCGCGAGCAGGATTCCCGCGCCGCCGAGCATCAGCGCGACGCCGGCCGCACTCATCCTCCGTTGCGTGGTCACGAATTTCCCTTCGTCGTCGGACTGTTCTCGGACTGGTGCGGTGCGGAGAGCGGGGTGTGCGGACCCGGCGCGCTGTCCGGGGTGAACCACGGCAGGGCTGTGGCGTCGGAGGGAGGCGTCGCGGCCGGCGCCGCCTGTTCGCCCGGCGTACAGGTACGGGCCGCAAGGCGCGCCGGGCGGTGACGGCCGCCGGGCCCACGCGGCCGGAGGGGGCGGCCCCGGCGTACCGGCCGGACCCTGTCGACGACCGCCATGCCGATGCGGAACACCGCCGCCGGGACGACCACGCACAGCAGGACCCAGAAGAGCGTGACGCCCCACGGCCGCCCCACGCCCCACGGCTGCTCGGCCAGCACCTTCTGCCCGTACTTGAGCGAGACGAGGTAGTCGCCGTGCGCACCGGCCGGCAGCTGTACGTCCAGCTCCACCCGGGCCTTCCCGCCGGGCCGGATCGTGCCGCGCCACTGGCGTTCCTCCCACTGGGGCGCGAAGACGCCGTGCGAGGTGCCGATCTCGAAGACGGGGTCCCTGACCGGGTCGGAGCCGAGATTTCCGACGGTGACGACGAGCCTGCGGACCTCCGGTGCGCCGAACCACGTCAGTACGGAGCCCGAGCCGTCGAGCCGGGCGGCCGCGAGCACCGCGAGCCTGCCGTCCCGGCCGGGCTCCGGCAGTGGTGCGACCGGGTGGCCGGCGACCTTGAACTCGGCGTCGGCGGACACCGGTTCGTTTCCGGTGACCGTGGCGACGTGCACGACGCACGGACACGGGCGGGGCGGCTCGGACACCGGCATCCGCTTCCGGAAGGCGCCCTCGGCGTCGGTGGTGACGGCGCGGCCGTCGGCGTTCGCGCAGGAGTTGGTACCGCCGATCACGCCTCTGCCGGGCGCGGACTGTCCGCAGACCAGCATCATGAGCAGGGTCCTGGGCCGCCATCCCTTCCCGCTGACCGTGATGGCGCCGCCCTTGCCGGCCTCCCGCTCGGAGAGCGTGACGCCGGGCGTCCTGTCCTCGGCATCCGCTCCCGCCCGGCCGGCGGGGAGCAGGACGAGGGCGGCGAGGAGGCCCAGCAGCGTGGCGACCGCCCACGGCGCACGTGCCGGGGCCCTTCTCCGGCCCGCTGCCTCCCCCCGGCCGCGGTGGGTCCGGTCGGGGGCGACGGGGCTCATGAGCCGGCTCCTGACCGCGCCAAATGCCGTTCGGCGGGCAGGGGTTCCCCCGGCGACGGCGGTGGTGTCCCGCGGCGGCGTACGTACCACAGCGCCCCTCCCGCGCCCGCCGCCACCAGGAGAGCCGCGCCTGCCACCGTGCCCCACGGCACGAACGACGCGGACGCCGTCGCCCCGGCCGGGGCGGCGCCCGCCGCCGTCGCGGTGAGGTGGACGTCCACCGCGTCGAGGGCGGGGGCGCCCGGCCAGGGTTCGGTACGTTCCACGCGGTCGCCGGGGGCCAGCCGCACCGGCAGCGTGCGCGGCGCCCGGCGCAGCAGCTCACCGCCCAGCAGGCCGTCGGCGCGGACGGCGAGGCGCGGGGTGAGTGGGGTGTTCCCCCGGTTGACCAGGGCGTACTCGACGACGGCGCCGCCGCCCCGCTCCCGTACCACCACGTCCTCCACCGTGAGCGCCGCCAGCGTCGGGCCGCTGACGCGCAGATGGACGCGTATCCGGCTCGCGTCGCCGCCGCCCGAGACGGCGATCGCGCCGGGGTGGTCGCCGGGCGCCGTGTCCGGCGGCACGGTCACCGTGAAGGGGACGTCCGCACGGGTACGCGGCGGGATCCTCACCTCGGCCGAAGCGAACACGATCCAGCTCCCGCCGTCCGGGCCCGTGCCGCGCAGCCGGACCGTGCGCGGCTCGGCACCCGGGTTGGTCAGCGCCAGCTCGTCCTCGAAGACGGTGCCGGCCACGCCCTCCAGGTAGAAGTACGGTCTGCCGCCGCCCTCGCGCCCCTCGTTGCCGCTCGGAGCCGCCGTCCAGGAGGGCCTCCCGTCCGCCGCGGCGGCGGTCGGCGGCAGCACGGCGAGCGCGCACAGCGGCACCAGTGACGCCGCTGCGGCGCGGAGGCGGCCGGTGCGACGGGCCCGGCGCGGCGACTGCACGGGCGGCCGTCAGCCCGTGGGCCGCTGGCCGCGCCGGGTCAGCCACAGCGCTCCGGCCGCCCCGGTCAGCAGGACCGTGCCGCCGAGCGTGCCGAGCGCCAGGGCGGAGTCCAGCGGTCCCGTCTTCGGCAGCTCGGACGGGCCGCCGCCCGAGCCGCCGCCGGACGGGTTCTGCGACGTACCGCCCGAGGAATCGCCCGACGAGCCGCCGCCCGCGCCCTTGACGTCGAGTTCGAGCGACGGCTCGGGGTTGTTGGACGGGGTGCAGGTGGTGGTCGTACCGAGCGCCTTGATGGTCAGGACCGACGCCGTGAAGGTGACCTTGCCGCTCTTGCGGGGTGTGTACGTACCGGTCAAGTCGGTTATTTTGATGGGGGTGTTGGCGGGGACGGCGGCCGGGTTGGGCGGGCCGGAAACCGCCACCGTGCCGCTGTCCGCGCCGCCCAGCCTGATGACGGCGCTCGGGTTCATCGCACCCTTGCCCAGCTCCACCGGGCTGGACGAGACGCCCTTCTGGAACGACATGGTGAGCTTGTACGCGCTGCCGCTCCTGACGGCCTTGATGTCGATCGGGGAGACCGCCGCCTTGTTCCCGATCGGGGTCTTGCACTGGTAGTTGACGTCCACGACGTCGGCATGGGCCACGGGGGCGGCGAGCAGCACCACCGAGCCCGCAACCGCCGCCGCCAGCGCGAGAGTTGTCCGCTTCTGGTACGACACCTCGAGTCCCCTTATGCCGGAAGTCAAGTTACTGACGACACATCAGATTGGGCGTCAAGGTACGCCTGAGGTCCTGCCGAGGGAAGACAAAGTGCACGCCGGATCGGCGTGCACCAGAAGGACTGCGAACCGGCGGTAACCCCGGCCGGTCGGGGGCTAGTGTCCTGCGCCAGAGATCCGTTGGCAGAAGCGGGCGAGTGAGTCGAGGATTTCTTCGGCTGTCTTGGTCCAGGTGAACGGGGTCGGGTTCTCGTTCCACTGCTTGACCCAGGCCCGGATGTCGGCTTCCAGGGAGCGCACACTCTTGTGGGCGCCGCGGCGGATCTTCTGGTCGGCGAGGAAGCCGAACCACCGCTCCACCTGGTTGATCCAGGAGGAGCCGGTAGGTGTGAAGTGCAGGTGGAAACGTGGGTGTTTGGCCAGCCATGCTTTGATGGCTGGGGTCTTGTGGGTGCCATAGTTGTCACAGATCAAGTGGACCTGCAGGTGCCCAGGAACCTCTTTATCGATCTTGGCGAGGAACTTCTTGAACTCCGCTGCCCGGTGCCTGCGGTGCAGGGAGGTGATGACTTCTCCGGTCGCGACGTCGAAGGCTGCGAACAAGGTGGTCAGACCGTTGCGGACGTAGTCATGGGTGCGGCGCTCGGGCATGCCCGGCATCATCGGTAGTACCGGCTGGGAGCGGTCCAGCGCCTGGATCTGCGACTTCTCGTCCACCGACAGCACCACCGCGCCTTCGGGCGGGTTGAAATACAGCCCCACCACGTCGTAGACCTTCTCCACGAACAGCGGATCCGTCGACAGTTTGAAGGTGTCGGTCAGATGCGGCTTGAGCTGGAACTTCCGCCAGATCCGGCCCACGGTCGACTTCGACAGACCGCTGCGGTCGGCCATCGATGACCGCGACCAGTGAGTGGCGTTCTTCGGGATCTCCTCCAACGTGCTGACCACGACCGCCTCCACCTGGTCGACGCTGATGGTGGGCGGCCGGCCCGGCCGGGGCTCGTCCACCAACCCGTCCAGCCGGGCGGTCAGAAACCGGCGGCGCCACTTGCGGACCGTGTCCGCCGCGATACGTAACTCCCGCGCCACCACGACAATCGGTGGAACATCAGCGCCGGCACACGCCAGCACAATGCGGGCCCGCAACGCCACTGCCTGCGCGGACGACGCCCGCCGGGCCCAACGCTCCAACACCACACGCTCATCGGGCGACAATAACAACGGTTCCAACTTCGGGCCACGACGTGGCACCGGCACATCTGCAGAAGCAGTCATAGACAAACTAACGATCAACTACTGGCGCAGGACACTAGGCGGGAGCGGCCAGTTCCGCCCAGACCGTCTTGCCGCCGGACTCCGAGATCCGCTCGACCCCCCAGTCCAGACACAGGCGCTGCACGATGAACATGCCGTGCCCGCCGGGCCGCCCGGCGCGGTGCGGCGTGCGCGGGGCCGGCTGGCCCGTACCGCGGTCGACGACCTCCAGGCGCAGCACCTTGCCGTCGCAGGCGACGCGGAGCTCTTCGGGCCCCTCGGCGTGCAGGCAGGCGTTGGTGACCAGCTCGGAGACGACCAGCAGGACGTCCTCGGCGGCGGCCCGCCGGTCGGCGGACGAAGCGGGGAGCCAGCCCCAGTCGTACAGCGCCTGGCGGGTGAAGTCGCGAGCGAGCGGCACGATGCCGCTGGCACTGCTCAGCGCCAGGGAACGCGCCTGGCCGGCGGCGGACACGGCGGAGGCCGAGCCGTGGCCGGGAGACTCCGGGCCGGAGTCTCCCGGCCGAGGCTGCCGGGTGGTGCTCATCAGCGCTTCACCTCACCGATTCGCCAATTCATCAAATTTATCGCTGCAAGGACAACGGGGGCATTCCGAGCCCCCTGGGGCCGACAGGGTCAGAGACCTCCTGCCCGACCGAACGGTGAGAACACCCACTTTTTCGGTACGGATGCGTGACGCGGGTAACTGAACCGGTCACGAGGAGGTGCCAATGGGACGGAAGTCACTCTTCCATCGCGTCTTCGAGTGACTCGTGGATCGTGAAGACCGCCTCGGCCCCGGTGATCTCGAAGACTCTCGCCACCACCGGCTGCATCGCGGCCAGGTGCACCGCGCCCCCGGCCGCTTCCGCCTTCAGGCGGGCGCCGAGGAGCACGTTGAGCCCCGTGGAATCGCAGAAATCGAGCGCCGAGCAGTCAATGACCAACCGCGCACGCCCCGCTTCGAGGGCATTCTCCAGAGGCTCACGGAGCAGCTCGGCGGTGTGGTGATCGAGCTCACCCGCCGGCGTGACAATCTCGCTCTGGCCCTCGGTCCGAACTGCGACCCGGAGCCGACCCCGGTTCGCGCTGCCGACCGTCCCGCGCTCCATGTCCGTCTCGTCCCTCTTCGCAGTGGTGCCTGTCATTGACGTGCCAGAACACTACGCCTTCTGTGCGCCGATCGGTAGCCGAAGACCCCTGCAAGTACCGTCAATTTGGACATAAGGGACTTGCAAGTGCCGGTCCGGAGCGGGTAGGGCTAGTAAGGACACAACCAACACGACCGGCTTTGGAGGCGCCGCACATCGCACGCAGACGTATCGGCATCGGCAGCCATATGCCGAGAACGATGGAGGAGACCATGTCACCCCGGCTCGACGAACCGCGAACGCGCCCTGTGCAGCAGACCGCGCCGTCGACACCCCTGCCCGCCCTGGCCACCCTGCCCGAGCAGAACCAGACCAAACCGGAGGAACTCGACGGCCTTGAGGGCCTTGAGGGCCTTCCCGAGATTCCGCCGTACGACGAGGTGGGGGCGCTCGACGCCCGGGCCCTGTCGAAGACGCTCTTCGCGCGCCTGGAGACTCTCGAAGAGGGCACGCACGAGTACGCGTACGTTCGCAACACGCTCGTCGAACTGAACCTGGCCCTGGTCAAGTTCGCCGCTTCCCGGTTCCGCTCCCGCAGCGAACCGATGGAGGACATCATCCAGGTCGGCACCATCGGCCTGATCAAGTCGATCGACCGCTTCGAGCTCAGCAGAGGCGTCGAGTTCCCCACCTTCGCGATGCCGACCATCGTCGGCGAGATCAAGCGCTTCTTCCGTGACACGTCCTGGTCGGTCCGCGTCCCGCGCCGCCTCCAGGAACTGCGCCTGGACCTCGCGAAGGCAGGTGACGAGCTCGCCCAGCAGCTCGACCGCGCCCCGACGGTGGGCGAGCTCGCGAAGCGTCTCGACCTCACCAACGAGGAGGTCGTCGAGGGCATGGCCGCGAGCAACGCGTACACCGCGAGCTCGCTGGACGCCCAGCCCGAGGAGGACGACTCCGAGGGCGCGCTCGCCGACCGGATCGGCTACGAGGACCACGGCCTCGAAGGCATCGAGTACGTCGAGTCCCTGAAGCCGCTCATCGCCGAACTCCCCGCGCGGGACCGGAAGATCCTGTCACTGCGTTTCGTCGCGAACATGACGCAGTCGGAGATCGGCGACGAGCTCGGCATCTCGCAGATGCACGTGTCACGGCTGCTGTCGCGCACGCTGAACAAGCTGCGCAAGGGCCTGACCGTGGAGGAGTGACACCTCGGCGCTCTGTGAAGAGTGTGCGGAGTATGAGTGAGGGTCTGCCCCAGGCGCTATCCGGGGCAGACCCTCCTTCACTTCCCGGCGCCTACCCCGCGTGACCCGTCGTACGCACACCCCTTCGCCACACTTCGGACACGAGCGGGACTCCGGGGCGGTAGGCGAGGTGTACGTGGGACGGGGCGTCCAGCAGCACCAGGTCGGCGCGGGCGCCGGGCGTGACGCGGCCGATGTCCGTACGGCGCAGGGCCGCCGCGCCGCCCGCCGTGGCCGACCAGACGGCCTCGTCCGGGGTCATCCCCATGTCGCGCACGGCGAGTGCCACGCAGAACGGCATGGAACTGGTGAAGGACGAGCCCGGATTGCAGTCCGTGGACAGCGCGACGGTCGCGCCCGCGTCGAGGAGCCTGCGGGCGTCCGGCCAGGCGGCGCGGGTGGAGAACTCGGCGCCTGGGAGCAGCGTGGCGACGGTACGGCTGTTCGCGAGGGCGTCCACGTCCGCGTCCGTGAGGTGCGTGCAGTGGTCGGCGCTCGCCGCGTCGAGTTCGGCGGCGAGCTGGACGCCGGGGCCGTGGCTGAGCTGGTTGGCGTGGATGCGCGGGTGCAGGCCCTTGGCCTTGCCGGCGGTGAGGATGGCGCGGGCCTGGTCGCCGTCGAAGGCCCCCTTCTCGCAGAAGACGTCGATCCAGCGGGCGTGGGGTGCGCAGGCGTCGAGCATCTCGCCGGTGACGAGTTCGACGTACGCCGCCGGGTCGTCGGCGTAGTCGGGCGACACGATGTGCGCGCCGAGGTAGGTGACCTCGTCGGTGTGGCGTGCGGCGATGCGCAGGGCGCGGGCCTCGTCGTGGGTGGTCAGGCCGTAGCCCGACTTGGTCTCGAACGTGGTCGTCCCCTGGCGCAGGGCCTCGCGCAGGTAGCGGGTGACGTTCGCTTCGAGCGCCTCGTCGGTCGCGGCGCGGGTGGCGGCGACGGTGGTGCGGATGCCGCCGGCGGAGTAGGCGCGGCCCGACATGCGGGCGTTGAACTCCTGGGTGCGGTCGCCGGCGAACACGAGGTGCGAGTGCGAGTCGACGAAACCGGGGATCGCCGCACGGCCCCGCGCGTCGTACACGCTGTCGGCGGAGGGCGCGTCGGCGGCCCGGCCGGTCCAGGCGATGCGGTCGCCGTCGATGACGACGGCGGCGTCCTGGACGAGGCCGAGGGGCCCGGTGCCGGTGCTTTCGGCCCGGGCGGGGTCGTTGGTGACGAGGCTGCCGATGTTGGTGACGAGGGTGGTGCTCACGGGTTCCTTTCGGGGTCCTCTCGGGGTGCGGTGCCGTGCGCGGGCAGAGGAACAGGCCCGCGCGGGCGCGGGCGGGCGCTTTACCTGTAGACGGCGGCGATCGCTGTGGCCATGGCCCGGGGGACGTCCTCGATCATGGTGTGGACGCCGTCACGGACGATGTGGCGGCCCGCCACGACCATGTGGCGCACGTCGCACGCCGACGCCGCGAACACCGCCGTCTCACCGCCCAGCCGAGGAAGCGGTCCGGCCGTTCTCACCGAGTCCAGCGCGATGGTCGTGAGGTCCGCCAGCGCCCCGGCCTCGATCGACCCCGCGTCGCGCCAGCCCAGCGCCTCGTGCCCGTCGGCGGACGCGGCGCGGAGCAGGGAGGCCGCCGTCCAGTGGCCCCGCGTCCGCGAGCGCAGGCGTTCGTTAAGCTCCATCGCCCGCGCCTCCTCCATCATGTCGATCACCGCGTGGCTGTCACTGCCCAGCGAGAGCGTGGACCCCGCCTTTTGCAGACGCGTGGCCGGCCCGATGCCGTCGGCCAGGTCGCGTTCCGTCGTGGGGCACATGCAGGTACCGGTGGAGGTGGAGCCGAGGAGGGCGATGTCCTCGTCCGTCAGGTGGGTGTTGTGTACGCCCGTCGTACGCGGCCCCAGGACCCCGTGGTCCGCCAGGAGCCGCGTCGGCGTGCACCCGTGCGTGGCCAGGCACGCGTCGTTCTCGGCGGTCTGCTCGGAGAGGTGGACGTGCAGCGGCGTCACGCGGGCCTGCGCCCACGCCGCGACCGTCGCCAGCTGGTCGGCCGGGACGGCCCGTACCGAGTGGATGGCCGCCCCGATCCGCGCGTGGTCGCGGTCCTTCAGCAGCGACGCCCGCTCCGCCCACGCTTCGGCCGTGCCGTCCGAGAAGCGCTGCTGCTGGCGGTTGGGCGGCGTGCCGAAGCCCGACGCGAGGTACGCCGTGTCCAGCAGCGTGATGCGGATGCCGGCCTCGGCGGCGGCCGCGATGAGGGCCTCCCCCATCTCGTTGGGCTCGGCGTAGGGCGTGCCGCCCGGCGCGTGGTGCAGGTAGTGGAACTCCCCCACCGCGCTGACCCCGGCCATCGCCATCTCGGCGTACACCGCCTTGGCCAGGTCGAAGTACGTCTCGGGCGTCAGCCGGGAGGCGACGCTGTACATCACCTCCCGCCACGTCCAGAACGTGCCCGAGCCGACCTGCACCGTCGAGCGCAGCGCCCGGTGGAAGGCGTGGGAGTGGGCGTTGGCGAAGCCCGGCAGCGTCAGGCCCCGCAGGACCGTGGCGCCGGGCGGCGGGGTGGGGACGTCCTTGCGTACGGCCGTGATGCGGCCGTCGGTCACGTCCAGGGCCACGCCCGGCTCGACGAAGGTGTCGAGCCAGGCGTGCTCCAGCCAGTAGGTCACGTGCACGCGAGCCCCTCCAGTACGTCGGCGAGTGCGATGACCCCCGCGACGCAGTCGTCCTCGGCGGCGTACTCGGCCGGAGAGTGCGAGATACCCGTGGGGTTCCGTACGAACAGCATGGCGGTCGGGACCGAAGCGGACAAAATACCCGCGTCGTGTCCCGCGCCGGTGCCGAGGACCGGAACGTCGCCGCGATCGCCGTGCAGGAGTTTGGCCAGCTCGTCGCGCAGGGCGTGCTCGAACTCCACCACCGGGGTGAAGGACTCCTGCGTGATGCGCAGGTCGATGCCCGAGCGGGTGGCGCTCTCGCGTGCCGCCTGCTCGATGCCGGCGATGACCTGATCGAGAGTTGCCTGGTCAGCGGCGCGCGAGTCGAGCCAGCCGCGTACCAGGGAGGGGATCGCGTTGACGCCGTTCGGCTCGACGGACACCTTGGCGAAGGTGGCGAGGGCCCCGGCGAGCCGTGCCTCGCGGCGGGCCGCGACGACGGTCTCGGCGTACGTCAGCATCGGATCGCGGCGGTCCTCCAGGCGAGTGGTGCCCGCGTGGTTCGCCTCGCCGTGGAAGTCGAACCGCCAGCGGCCGTGCGGCCAGATGGCGGACGCGATGCCGACGGCGTCACCGGAGACGTCCAGCGCGCGGCCCTGTTCCACGTGCAGCTCGACGAACGCGCCGATACGGGCCAGGCGCTCCGGGTCCGGTCCCATGGCGGACGGGTCGTATCCGGCCGCCTCCATGGCCCGGGGGAGGCTGACGCCGTCCCCGTCCCGGAGCTCGTGGGCCTTGGCGACCGTGAGCTGACCGGCCGCCAGGCGGGAGCCCACACAGGCCAGGCCGAAGCGGGCGCCCTCCTCGTCGCCGAAGTTGGTCACGGCCAGCGGCTTGCTGAACTCCACTCCCCTGCGGCGGAGTTCGTCGAGCGCGGCGAAGGAGGACACGACGCCGAGCGGGCCGTCGAAGGCGCCGCCGTCCGGGACCGAGTCGAGGTGCGACCCGGTGACGACCGCGTCCCCGGCCAGCGGGTCGCCCTGCCAGGCCCACTGGTTGCCGTTGCGGTCCAGTTCGTACGTCAGGCCGCGCGACTCGGCCTGGGCCTTGAACCAGGCGCGGCAGTCCTGGTCGGCGGCCGTCCACGCGTAGCGGCGGTAGCCGCCGGAACCGGCGTCGCGCCCGATCGGCTTCAGGTCCGCCCACATCTCGTGGAAGGACGTTGCCGGGCCGGCAGTGGGCACGTGCGACGGACCGCCGGCGGACGCGGGCGGCAGGCCGCCGGCGGACGGGTGCGGCGGCCCGCCGGTGGCCGCGCCGGAGGTCACTCGCCCTCCCGCATCGGGATCCGTACGCCCTGCTCGTCCGCCGTCTTCTCCGCGATGTCGTAGCCCGCGTCGACGTGACGGATGACGCCCATGCCCGGGTCGTTCGTCAGTACGCGCCGGATCTTCTCGCCCGCGAGCTTCGTGCCGTCGGCCACCGACACCTGGCCCGCGTGGATCGAACGGCCCATGCCGACGCCGCCGCCGTGGTGGATGGAGACCCAGGACGCGCCGGACGCCACGTTGACCATCGCGTTCAGCAGCGGCCAGTCGGCGATCGCGTCGGAGCCGTCGAGCATGGCCTCGGTCTCGCGGTACGGGGACGCCACCGAGCCGCAGTCGAGGTGGTCGCGGCCGATCGCGAGCGGGGCCGCGAGGGTGCCGTCGGCGACCATGTCGTTGAACAGGGCGCCAGCCTTGTCCCGCTCGCCCTGGCCGAGCCAGCAGATGCGGGCCGGCAGGCCCTGGAAGTGGACGCGCTCGCCGGCCATCTTGATCCAGCGGTGGAGGGACGCGTTCTGAATGGAGTCGTCCGCCGGGAAGAGGTCGAGCAGCGCCTTGTCGGTCTTGTGGATGTCCGACGCCTCGCCGGACAGCGCCGCCCAGCGGAACGGGCCCCTGCCCTCGCAGAACAACGGACGGATGTACGCCGGGACGAAGCCGGGGAAGTCGAAGGCGCGCGCGTACCCGGCCAGCTGGGCCTCGCCGCGGATCGAGTTGCCGTAGTCGAAGACCTCGGCGCCCGCGTCCATGAAGCCGACCATCGCCTCGACGTGCTTGGCCATGGACTCGCGGGCGCGCAGCGTGAAGTCGGCGGGCTTCTCGGCGGCGTACGACGCCATGTCGTCGAACTCGACACCGATGGGGAGGTACGCGAGCGGGTCGTGGGCGCTGGTCTGGTCGGTGACGATGTCGATGGGCGCGCCCTCGGCGAGCATGCGCGGAAGCAGCTCTGCCGCGTTGCCGAGGAGGCCGATGGACAGCGGCCTGCGGGCGTCACGGGCCTCGACGGCGAGCTGGAGGGCGTGCTCCAGGCTGTTGGCCTTCACGTCGAGGTAGCGGTGCTCGATGCGGCGCTCGATGGCGCGCGGGTCGACGTCGATACAGATGGCGACGCCGTCGTTCATGGTCACGGCGAGGGGCTGGGCGCCGCCCATGCCGCCGAGGCCGGCGGTGAGGGTGATGGTGCCGGCGAGGGTGCCGTTGAACTTCTTCGCGGCGACGGCCGCGAAGGTCTCGTACGTGCCCTGGAGGATGCCCTGGGTGCCGATGTAGATCCACGACCCGGCGGTCATCTGGCCGTACATGGTCAGGCCGAGCGCCTCCAGGCGGCGGAACTCCTCCCAGTTCGCCCAGTCGCCGACCAGGTTGGAGTTGGCGATGAGGACGCGCGGGGCCCACTCGTGGGTCTGCATGACGCCGACCGGACGCCCGGACTGGACGAGCATCGTCTCGTCCTGCTTCAGGGTCTTGAGGGTGCGCACCATGGCATCGAACGAGCGCCAGTCCCGGGCCGCCTTGCCCGTGCCTCCGTAGACGACGAGCTTGTCCGGGTGCTCGGCGACCTCGGGGTCGAGGTTGTTCTGGAGCATGCGCAGGGCGGCTTCCTGCTGCCATCCCAGGGCGCTCAGCTCCGTACCGCGCGGCGCCCGTACGGGTCGGGGTCCTGACATGGTGTGCCTCCTCGCGAGTGACTGCTTGTGATGATCACTGCTGTTGCATTGCTGTCTATTCACATCCTGACCAGATGAATAGAGCTAGTCAATACGTACGGCCGCCTGCGGATGGTCCGAGCGGGTGGTTGGCTGGAACACATGCCTTCCGAACGAGCCCGGACATGAGCCCGGACGACCCGCGCCCGGAGACGGGTCCGGAGACGAGCGTCGGCATGGGACCCGGTGCGGGAACCGGTGCGGGAACCGACCGGGGTCCCGGCGCGCGTCCCGGCCTGGTCCCGGACATGGGACCCGGGCCGAGCGCCCCCGAGCGCCGGGCGCACGCCGTGCGCGCCGCCGTCGAGCAGGGCATCGTCGGCCCCGACGTGCCCCTCGTCGGCCTCCTCGACGTCACCGGCATCCGTGCCTCGGCCGCCGCCCTGCGCGCCGCGTTCGACCAGGTCACCCCGCCCGGCACGCCGGTCCTGCACGCCTTCGCCGTCAAGGCGACCCCGCTGGTCCCGGTCCTGCGGCTGCTGTACGAGCACGGCGGCATCGGCGCCGAGGTGGCGAGTCCCGGCGAGCTGGCGCTGGCCCGCACCGCCGGCGTACGCCCGGCGCACACTGTTCTGGACTCCCCGGCCAAGACCCCCGCCGAGCTGCGCGAGGCCCTCGCCCTCGGCATCGCGGTCAACGCCGACAACCCCCAGGAACTCGCCCGCATCGACGCCCTGGTCTCTTCGGCCCCCACCAGCTCGCCCATCGGCCTGCGCGTCAACGCCCAGATCGGCGGCGGCTCCATCGGCGCGCTCTCCACCGCCACCGCGACCTCGAAGTTCGGCGTGGCGCTGCGCGACCCCGGCGCCCGTGAATGGGTCGTACGCGCCTGCCTGGACCGGCCGTGGCTGACCCGGCTGCACACGCACTCCGGTTCGCAGGGCCTGCCCCTGGAACTGATGGCCCGGGGCGTGGCGGCGGCGTACGAACTCGCCGAGGAGATCAACGCGGCGGTGGGCCGGCGGCAGATCGACACCGTCGACATCGGCGGCGGCCTGCCCGTCAACTTCACCTCCGACTCCGAGACCCCGTCGTACGCCGACTACGCCCGCCTCCTCAAGCAGCACGTCCCCGGCCTGCTCGACGGGCGGTACGGCCTGGTCACCGAGTTCGGCCGTTCGCTGCTCGCCAAGCACGGCACGGTCCTCGCGCGCGTCGAGTACGCGAAGACCTCCGGCGACCGGCCGATCGCCATCACCCACGCGGGCGTCCAGATCGCCACGCGGACCGTGTACGCCCCCGAGTCCTGGCCGCTGCGCATCGCGGCGTACGACGCGAAGGGCCTGCCGAAGCCCGGCCCGCCCGTCGCACAGGACGTGGCGGGCCCCGCGTGCTTCGCGGGCGACCTGCTCGCCGAGAACCGGCTGCTGCCGCCGCTCGACCAGGGCGACTACGCGGCGGTGCTGGACACCGGCGCGTACTACATGGCCGCGCACTACGCCTACAACAGCCTTGCGAGGGCGGGGATCCACGGCTTCACGGCCGGCCCCGGCGGCGTCCGGTTCAGCGTCGTACGGCCACCGCAGACCGTCGACGAGATCGTCGCCGAGTCGGGCGGCGCGCACGCGGACGCCCTGCTGGCGTGATCGGCGTCGACGCCACGCCCGCCACAGGGGGCCGCCCCCTTCGGTCCGTCCGGGGGCGTTCCGTCCGGGGGCCGTCCGGGGGCGGTTGTCGGACCCGGCTGCTTCCATGGGTTCATGGCGAACAAGAGCGTGGCCGTCGAGCGGCGGATCCGGGCCGACGCGGACCGGGTCTGGCAGGCAATGACCGATCTGGAAGACATGCCGCGAGTGCTGAGCGGCGTGGACGAGGTGGAGGTCCTGGAGCGGTCACCGGCCGGCCCGTTCGGCGTCGGCACGCGCTGGCGGGAGACCCGGCGGATGCTGGGCAAACAGGCGACCGAGGAGATGTACGTGACGGCGAGCGAGCCGCCGGTGCGCTATGTGGTGGAGGCCGACTCGCACGGCGCGCATTACGTTTCGGAGTTCGTCCTGCGCGCCGAAGGGCCCGGCGTGACGGCCGTCCGGATGACGTTCACCGCCGTCCCGCCCTCGGGAGCCGCCGGGCTGCTGGCCAAGGTGCTGGGGGGGCTGGGCGCGCGAGCGGTGAGGAAGGCGATCGCCAAGGACCTGGACGACGTCGCGGCCGCCGTGGAGCAGGCGCGCGGCTGACCGGAGGAGGGGCGGGGCGCGACTCGGGGACGGGGCGGAGTGCCGGGAGGAGTGCGGGAAGGACGGGGAGGCGTACGGGGGAGGGTGCACCGGCCTGCGTACGGGCCCTCGTGCGTGCGTACCGGCCCTCGTACGGGCCTGCGCACCGGCCTGCGTGGATCGTGCGTACGGGCCTGCGTACGGGCCCCTGTTGGCGGTGGGCGGCCGCGTGGGCATCACTCGCGTGTCGCCGGGCAGAAAATCCCCCACACCGACATCGGGGGAGGTCCCATGACCAGCACGTCCGAAGCGCCGGGAGCAGCCGGGGAACCCGCAGGCGCCGGAGGACCGGGAGCTGCCGGAGAACCCGGAGCCGCCAACGGCACACCGCTCAAGCGGGCCCTCGGACCCAAGCTGCTGATCCTGTTCGTGATCGGCGACATCCTGGGCACCGGCATCTACGCCACCACCGGCAAAGTGGCGGGGAAGGTCGGCGGCGCGCTGTGGCTTCCGTTCGCGATCGGCTTCGTCGTGGCGCTGCTGACAGCGGCGTCGTACGTCGAGCTGGTCGGCAAGTATCCGAAGGCCGCCGGCGCCGCGCTCTACACGCAGAGGGCCTTCAAGGTCCCGTTCCTCACGTTCATCATCGCCTTCATGGTGATGTGCTCGGGCCTGTCGTCCGCCAGCGCGGCCGCCCGTGCCTTCAGCGGTGACTACCTGGCCGAGTTCACGGACGCCGTGCCGCCGACGCTCGTCGCGATCCTGTTCGTCGTCGCGCTCGCCGCGCTCAATCTGCGCGGGGTCTCGGAGTCCGTGAAGACCAACGTCGTGCTGACGCTCGTCGAACTGACCGGTCTGGCGATCATCCTCGCGATCGGTGCGTACGCCGTCTTCACGGGCGGCGGCGAACCCGCGCGGCTCGGCGAGTTCCAGGCGTCCGGCACCGGTTACGCCCTCCTCACGAGCGTGCTCGGCGCCACGGCGCTCGGCTTCTTCGCCTTCGTCGGTTTCGAGGACTCCGTCAACATGGCCGAGGAGACGAAGGACCCGGAGCGCACCTTCCCGAAGGCGATCTTCATCGGCGTCGCCGTCACCGGAACCGTCTACGTCCTGGTCGCCCTGGTCTCGTCCCTGCTCGTCGACTACACGACGCTGCGGGATTCGAGCGGGCCGCTGCTCGAAGTCGTGAAGGCGGGCGGCGTCGACTTCCCGCCCAAACTCTTCGCCCTCATCGCGCTGTTCGCGGTCACCAACTCCGCGCTGATCAACATCATGATGGCTTCGCGGCTCTGTTACGGGATGGCCAACGAACGCATCCTGCCGCGCGCCATGGGCCGGGTCCTGTCCGGCCGCCGCACGCCCGTCGTCGGCATCGTGTTCGTGTCGCTGCTCGCGATCGGCCTGGTGGCGACCGGCGAGATCGAGGGACTGGGCGACACGACGGCGTTCCTCCTGCTGTGCGTGTTCGCCGTGGTCAACATCGCCGTGCTGGTGCTCCGCAAGGACCGGGTGGCGCACCGTCATTTCCGTACACCGACGGCCCTGCCCGTACTCGGCGCGATCACCGCGCTCGTCCTCGCCAGCCCGCTGGCCGACCGGCCGGCGGACGTGTACATCCGCGCGGGCGTACTACTTCTGATCGGAATCGGTCTCTGGGCGATCAATAAAGCAGTAATGAGGGCACGAAACGAAAGCTAGCTGGCATGTGCACGTGGGAAATGCCGGAACCACCTGCCCGCCGACCTCTCTTTACGTAATCTCCTCGTCACTACCACTGCCACGGGACGTGTGTCCGGCAGTCCGCATCCATGTACCACGCCGGAAGGGGGGTTCCGTATGCCCGGAATCGACGAATGTCTGCGCGCGGCGATGGAGCTGCCCGGTGCACTCGGAGCCTCCCTGGTGGACTGGACGAGCGGGCTCGCGCTCGGCACGGAAGGGCAGTCGCCGAACGGCGACCACGAGACCACGGCGGCGGAGACCGCGGAACTGGCCCGGATGGCGGCCGAGCAGCGGGCGTTCTCCCCCAACGGGCTGCCCGTCGAGGACGTCATCATCACCACGCCGAGCGGCTACCACCTGCTGCGTTTCGTCGAGACCGCGTTCGACAGCAGCGTCTTCATGCACCTGTGGCTCGACCGCGAGCAAGGCAATCTGGCCCTGGCCCGATTACGCCTGAGCGCCCTGGCCGAGCAGCTGGTACTGGGGTGACTGGGGTGGGGGCGGAAAGCAGGGCAGGGGCCGGGGAACCGGCAGGCGTCGGTAACCCGGCGGGTGCCGGTACCGCGACCGTGTCGCCGATGCTCGTACGACTGGCCGCCGAGCGTGCCACCGGCGCCCTGCTGCGGGACCACGGGACGCTCTACCTCGTCGAGGGCCAGATCGTGCACGCCGAGAGCCCGGCCGCGCCCGGCATCGACGTACTGCTCACCTCGACCGGGCGGCTGCCCGCCGAGCACTGGCAGGAGGCCGTCGACCGGGCGGGCACCCGGGGCCGGGTCGGGCGCTTCCTGGTCGACAGCGGGCGGCTGGCCGGCGGCGAGCTGGAACTGTGCCACCTGAGCGCGCTGTTCGACGCCGCCTACTTCACGCTCGCCCCCGGCAGCGGCCCGACCCGTTTCCGGTACGGGGCGGCCCACTGGCTGGGCCGCATACGCCCGGTCTCCGCCGCGGTGGTCGAGCGGGAGTCGCGCCGGCGCAGGCAACTGCTGGACGAGCTCTGGCCGTACCCGGACACCGACACGGCGCCCGTCGTACGCCGCGCCGCCCCCTCGGGGCAGCCGGTCACCCGAAGACAGCGCGCCGTCCTCGATCTGGCGGACGGGGAACGCACCCCGGGGGACATCGCCCGGGCCCTGGGCCGGCCCGCCTTCCACACGCTCATCGACGTACGCAGGCTCGCGGCGGCCGGGACGGTCGCCACGCCACGCGACAGCCCGGCGCCCGCGCCGCCCGTGCCCGCCTGGGTCGCGCAGGTCGCCGACGACCCGGACACCGCCCTGCTGCGCCGGCTCCGCGACGCCCTGGAGGCACATCTGTGATGCACCGGACCGTTGGCGCGGCCCTCTCCCCCCCCTCATGAGGCGCGCCCTGAGACGTCGCGCGGAAAGGAAGAAGCTGATGGCCACCCAACCCGAAGTCCTCGACGAGCTGCGGCAGTTGAGGGCCCGGGTACCCCAGCTGACCGGAGCGCTGGCGGCGAGTGTCGACGGGCTCGTACTCGCCCAGGACACCACGACCGTGGAGCCCGAGGGGATCGCGGCGCTCACCGCTGCGGCACTCGGCGTCTCCGTCCGGCTGGCGGACGCCACCGGTCAGGGCGCCTTCCGCGAGCTGCTCGTACGCGGCGACCACGGCTATGTGGCCACCTACGCGGCGGGAACGTCCGCCGTCCTCACCCTCCTCGCCGAGCCGCGCATCAACGTCGGCCGGCTCCACCTGGAAGCCCGCCGGGCCAGTGTCCGCATCGGCGCCCTGGTCGACAGCTCCCGGGAGAACGCATGACCGCAACCGAACCCACGACAGCGGCAGCCCCCACCAGAACCCCAACCAGAGCCACCGCCGCCGCAACCAGAGCCACAGCCACAACCACAACCCCCACCAGAGCCACAGCCACAGCCACAGCCACAGCCACAGCCAGAAAAACCACCAGACGAAAAGGAAGTGCGACGCTCATGCCCAACACCGAAACCGCGCTCAAGGAAGCGATGACCAGCATTGAGGGGACCCTCGGTGTCGCACTGGTCGACTACACCAGCGGCATGGCCCTCGGCACCCTCGGCGGCAGCAAGGACCTCGACCTGACGGTGGCCGCAGCGGGCAACACCGACGTGGTGCGCGCGAAGGTGCGCACCATGGAACACCTGGGCCTCAAGGACGAGATCGAGGACATCCTGATCACCCTGGGCGGCCAGTACCACCTGATCCGGCTCCTCAAGGGTCGCGGCACCAGCGGGATGTTCCTCTACCTGGCGCTGGACAAGGCGCGGGCCAATCTCGCGATGGCCCGCCACCAGCTCAAGAGGATCGAGGCCGAACTCGATTTGTGACGACCGGTGCTGCCGCCACCGGGCGACGCCGCGCGCCGCCCGGCGCGGCGTCGCCCGCCGCGATCCCGGTGGTGCGGTACGTCGTGATCCGCTTGCCGGCGGGCCCGCTTCCCAGCCAGTCGGTACGTACCCACAGCAGGGTCTCTTCGCGGCGTTCCCTGGCGCCGAGCCACACCGCCTTCAGCCACAGACCGGCGCCCGCGCCCGCCATCAGCAGTCCTCCCGCTCCCGGCAGGACAAAGGCGGTGCCCAGGGCGGCGAGGAAGGCCCCGGCCACCCACCAGCGGCGGCTGCGGCGCCAGGCCCGTGCGGTCACCGACCGGTCCTGGAGGAAGTCACGGCGGCCGGCGCGGGTCGCCGCCGTGGCCAGTTCGGTGTAACGGCCCCGGCGGGCGAACGCGGTGGCGGCGGCCGCGACCACGAAGAGAGCGGCTCCGGCCAGGAGGCCGATCCTGCGCCCCGTGAGACCGGGGACGAACGCTCCGATCCCGGCGGCCGTCAGCCCCAGCCACCACAACGGAGCCGCCGCGGCCCGTACGACCACCGCCACCCGCGCCAATGACTGTGCCTGCGCCTGCGCCTGCGCCCTGGTTCTCGCTCTCGCCTGCTCTCCGCGCGCCACGACCGCCCCTTCTCTGCCGGCTCCGACTGTTTCCCGTACTGCGTGCAGTGTTGCCACTGTCTCCAGTGTTTCCAGTCGGGGAGGGTAACGCCGGATTCTGAGCAGCACGTGAAAAACCGCCGAGAACGCGCGAGGGGGCGGGGCGGACCGGCCTGTCCACGACCGGCTCTGGCCTGAAGCGCGGACGGTTGCTCGACGAACAGGCCGCGCGCCGACGGCTACTCGACGACAGGCCGCGCCCCAGACTGCTACTCGACGAACAGGCCGCGCGCCGCCGCCTTCGTGTCGAACTCCTCCAGCCGCGCCTGGGCGTCCGGCAGGTCGTCGCACATCGCTTCCAGCAGCACCCGCCCCAGCAGCATCGGCGCACACGCCGTGTCGAACGCGAGGCCCGTGCCGACCGCCGCCGGGATCAGCAGGTCGCTGTGGGCCGCCACCGGCGCGAAGGCGGAGTCGGCGACCGTCACCACCGTCAGGCCCTGCTCCCGCGCGTACGCCAGCGCGTCCACGACCTCACGCGGGTGGCGCGGCAGCGCGAAGCACAGGAGCGCGGTCGCACCCGCGCGGCGGGCACCGTCGATCCGGTCGGTGAGCATCGAGCCGCTCTCGTCGAGGAGGCGTACGTCGGGGTGCACCTTCGCGGCGAAGTAGGCGAAGCCGCGCGCCTGCGACGACGCGGCGCGCAGGCCGAGCACGGGCAGCGGACGGGAGGCGGCGAGGATGCGCCCCGCTTCCTCGACTGGGCCGGGATCTGCGAGCAGCTGGGAGAGGTGCTTGAGGTTCTCGATCTCGGCCTGGACCGCCTGCTGGTACTCGTTGTACTCGTCCTCGCCGCGCAAGGGCTCGGTGGGCGCGACGTCGCGCAGGTGCTTGCGCAGAGCCGGGTAGCCGTCGAAGCCGAGCGCGACCGCGAAGCGCGTGACGGACGGCTGGCTGACGCCGGCCAGCTCGGCCAGCTCGACGCTCGACAGAAACGGCACATCGGCGGCCTTGCGCACCATGCAGTGCGCGATACGCCGCTGGGTGGGCGTGAGCCGATGCCCGTCGAAGAGCTGCTGCAACCGTGCGGCAGGGCTGTCGCTCATGCCATCCCCCTCAGAGTTCTTGCGTACATCATCCGCGAGCAAACGGCATCTATTCAGACACCAACAACTCTGCATGACCATATACAGCCGCGGCAAGCGTCGGCCCGGCGATCAAGCATCGGCCCCGCGATCACCACGAGGACGTGGTGACGATCCGGTAGTGCTCGCCGGGGCGGGTGGGCAGGGTGAGGGTGCCGTCGGTGAGGGTGTGGTCGGCGGGCTCCCTGTCGTCGCGTACGACGCGGAACGGACCCGGGCGCGGACCCGCGAAGAGGGGACTGCGCAGCCTGGCCGTCACTCCACTGCCCGAGTGAAGCCGGATCTCCGTCGCGGCGCCCTGCCTCCAGTCCACCCCGACGGTGAAGTCGCCGCGGGCGCGAAGTCCGTCGTACGAACCCCGCTCGGCCCAGACGGAAGGCAGGGCGGGCAGCAGATCGACCAGGACCTCTCCGGCCGGACCGGCACCCGAGCCCGGAGCCGAGCCCGCACCCGCACCCGCACCCGCGACGCTGGCAGTGGCAGTGGCAGTGGCACCGGCGTGACGTCCCGAGCGGGAGTGGCTCTGGAGCAGCATCTCGGCGATACCGGACGTCGCCCCGAAGTTGCCGTCGATCTGGAACGGCGGGTGGGTGTCCCAGAGGTTCGGCAGTGTGGAGCACTTCAGCTGCTCGGCGAGCATCCGGGCGGCGTGGTCTCCGTCCCGCAGGCGCGCCCAGAAGTTCACCTTCCATGCCTTCGACCACCCGGTGCCGCCGTCGCCGCGCGCCGTGAGCGACACGCGCGCGGCGTCGGCGTACGCGGTACCTGCCTCGATCCGGCGCCCCGGGTGCAGGGCGAAGAGGTGGGAAGCGTGCCGGTGGGTGTCGGTGCGGCTGTCGATGTCGGCCTTCCACTCCTGGAGCTGTCCCCACGATCCGATGCGCAGCCCCGGGTCGAGGGCGGCGAGAGCACCGAGGATCTCCGCACGGAAGTCGTCGTCCGTGCCGAGGGCTTCACTCGCCTCGGCGGTGTTCGCGAGCAGGTCGTGCACGATCTGCTGCGGCATGGAGGCGCCTGCGGTGAAGTCGCCGTGCTCGGGCGAGTAGCTGGGTGAAACGACCAGCTTGCCGTCGCGCGGGTCGGTGTGGAGATTGGCCAGCCAGAACTGGGCGGCCTCCTTCATGACGGGATACGCCGTGTCGCGCAGAAATGCCTTGTCCCGGCCGAAGAGGTAGCGCTCGTAGAGCTGCTGCACGAGCCAGCCGTTGGCCTCCGGCATCCAGAAGGCGGTGGGCCAGTCGTGTACGCCGGTGTAACCGAAGGGGTTGGTGTTCTGATGCACCACCCACCCGGCCGCCGTACCGAACATCGAGTGGGCGGTGCGGCGTCCGGGTACGCGCAGGCGGTCGATGAAGTCGTGGTACGGCTCGGCGGTCTCGGGGAGGTTCGTGAGCTCGGCGGGCCAGTAGTTCATCTGGATGTTGATGTTGGTGTGGTAGTCGCCGCACCAGGGTGGCGTGTCGGAGTCGTTCCACACACCTTGGAGGTTGGCGGGGAGCGAGCCCGGACGTGAGGACGCGATGAGCAGGTACCGCCCGTACGCGAAGTAGAGCGCTTCCAGCGCACGGTCGGCGGGTGACGCGCCACGGCCTGTGTAGGAGCGGAGCAACTGGTCGGTCGGTACGTCGGGAACGGGGACGCCATCCGCATCCGTCACCGCGTGCTGTCCGATGTCCAGGCGTACGCGGTCGAACAGTGCGCGGTGGTCCGCGACATGGGCCCGCCGCAGGTCGCTGTACGTCTGCCCGGCGGCCCGGTCGACGGCGGCGGTGACGCGTGCGTGCGGGTCGTCGCCCCGGTAGCCGTGGCCGGGGCGGTCGCCGGCGTAGTCCGTTCCGGCGGAGAGCACGAACATGGCGCTGTCGGCGCCGGTGACGACGATACGGCTGCCGCTGTCGTTACTGCTGCTGCCGCTGTCTTCGCTGCTGCTGCCGCCGCCGCTGGCGTTGTCGCTGCGGTCAGCGCTGGTGCTGCGGTCAGCGCTGTTGCTGTCGGCGTGGGTGTCGGTACGGGTCCCGCCGGTGATGAGGACCTGCACCTGTGCCTCGTACTTCAGCCCGTTGTCGGCCAGCGCGCCACGGATGAGGAGCCGGCCGTCCTTGACGGTGACCGAGGTCCCGGCCTGCGCACTTCTGAAACTGAGCGTGAAGGACACCTTGCCGGGCCGGTCGGCGGACACCCGCCCGACGATGACGTTGCCGGGGTGGCTGGCGAAGTACTCGCGGGTGCAGCGGGTCTCGCCGTCGCTGTACGAGACGGTGGCGACGGCATCGGCGATGTCGAGGGCGCGACGGTAGGCGCCGGGTGTGCGGGGCGCTTCGGGCGCATCAGGAACGTGGGGCGCATCGGGTACGTCGAGGAAGAGGTCGCCGAGGTTCTGGTAGTTGCCGAAGCCGGGGACTGCCCCGACGGTCGCGTACGCCGGATTCCCCAGCCGCCGGGACACTTCACCGGGCTCCATCGACCCCTGCCGGTCGATGATCCTCTGCACGTCGGCTATCGCTCCGGGACGCGGTTCGGGCCAGTCACCGTGGTCGTAGCCCTCCGCGCTGCCGGGGCCTCCGGTCCACAAGGACTTCTCGTTCAGCTGGAGCTGTTCCCGCCCCACACCGCCGAAGACCATGGCGCCCATGGCGCCGTTACCGATGGGCAGCGCTTCGCGCTCCCACCCGGTCGCGGGCTTGTCGTACCGGAGGAGGGCGGGCCCGGACTCGCGGGTGGACCTACGGGACAACGAACCCACTCCTCGGCCGACAGCAGTACGAGAGATCGGACGACCCGCGTGCTGAACGTGCTGAACGTGTCGACGTGCTGAACCTGTTGTACGTGTTGAACGTGTTGAACGTAGGAGTGAAGTGGCAGTTGAGGCAATGGCTGGACGGCAGCCGGCGAGAGGTCAAGGCCACTCGGCGACGGCGCGCGGCGGCAAGCGGGCGGGCGGGGCGGGGGCGGGGGCGCTGGGTACCCCGGGGCGTTGGTTGCTTCTGGCGTGGGGGCCGCCTTGACCAAGGCTGGCGTCGGAGGCCCGGCCCTCAAGGGCGCTCCTGCGTCGCGTCGCCTGCGGCGATTGCGCTTCGCTCCACCCTTGACCGCCGAACCTCCGCCGCAATGCTTAAGGGGGGCGGCCCCCGGGGGAGCCCACGGGAACGGCTCGGGAAGTGGCCGCGCACTCGTTGCCGGGCGGCGGATGAGTGGGTGGGACGCGGCAGCTTCCGGGGGCGGCTCGGCCCCCTGGCTCAGCGACTGCGGCAACGGCCGCTGGTGCGACATCCCCAAACCGAACGCACACGCACACCCGGGCCGGTGGACGGCTGAAGCACCCTGGCGACCTGCGAGCTGCAACGTCTGCGGGTGGGACGCGCCAGTTGCATGGGGTGACTCGGGCCGGCTCGGCGTCCACCCCGGCCGGCGGTCGGCCGGGCCACAAGCCCGGTGCCGGCGTGAGTGGGAATGAGTACCCGGCAGTAGACGAACATCACGAGCCGTTATGTATCTTTTTGATGCATTTGGGCGGGCAAGGCGCTCGCCAAGTGGCGGGTTCGTCCCACTCCAGAGCTCGGGGGCTAGTCCTTGCGACCTGTCGCCGCCACTGTGACGCCGAGACCGATCATCGTCAGCCCGCCGACCCCTCCGATCACGGCGAGCCGCTGCGGGGAGCGGGCGAACCAGCTCCGCGTGGTGGCCGCCACCAATCCCCACACACTGTCGGACGCCACCGCGATGACGTTGAAGACCAAGCCGAGCACCAGCATTTGAAGCGGTACGTGCCCCTGGCTTCGGTCGACGAACTGAGGCAGTACGGCAGCGAAGAACACGATGGTTTTGGGGTTGGCCACGCCGACGGCGAACCCCTCCCACAGCGTGCGCAGGCCGCCGGACGCGGCACCGTCACCCGTCAGCGAAGCGTGCAACGCCCCACGCTGCCGCACCGCTTTTACGCCGAGGTACACCAAGTACGCGGCGCCCACGAGCTTGAGCGCCGTGAAGGCGAGTACCGAGCGCTCCACCACGGACCCGACGCCGAGCGCCACCGCCACGACGAGCACATACGCTCCGAGCGTGTTCCCCACGACCGTGGTCAGCGCGGCTCGGCGCCCCTGCGCCAGCGCCCTGCCGATCACGAACAGCACACTGGGGCCGGGAATGACGATCAGCAGGAATGACATGGCCGCGAATCCCAGCAGCCGGTCGGTGGACACCATGCGGACATGTAACCCGGAGGCCACCCCCGCCCGCATCCCCTTTCCGCGCGTGAGCGCCAAGACGGTCACCGCGACGAACCCGGCACATGACGCGCGTCGGTCGCACCCCCAGCCCCCTGTGCGGTCGGCGAGAAAGGGGGGTTAGCCCCACTGCGGCAGCGTGGCCCCGCTCCGTAGCGTGGGCGCCATGGAAGCCCGCGATCCTGAGCTGAAGAAGGAACTCGACGCCACCTTGCACGCGCGCAAGGAGCTCGGGGACGACTACGAGTCCGCGCTCGTCGAGTCGTTCCTGGAGAAGGTCGAGCAGCGTCTCGACGGTACGGTCGACCGCCGCGTCCGGCGCCAGCTCGCCGAGCAGCAGATGGTCGTCGCCAGAGGCAGCGCCAAGCCGCCGCACAACCAGTCGAGCTTCGGCGAGCGGTTCGGTTTCGGCGCGGTCTCCCTCGTCCTCGCCATCCCGCTCTCGGCGATCGGGGTGGCCAACGCGGGCCTCAAGGGCCTGATCGTCGCCTGGCTCGGCATCGTCGGCGTCAACGCCGTCCACGCGGCACACGGCATGCCCTGGTTGCGGGGCAAGCGCGAGAAGGCCCACTGGGACGACTGACCGAGAGCAAGCCGTAAAAAATATCGCGGGGACCGCCGCACCCCCGGTTGCCCGGGGGGCGGGACGACGGCGGTCCCCGCGAGGGACGTGATCCGGGTTCAGGACCGGCCTCGCGTCCAGGCGTCCATGGAGGTCCGGGAGCCGCTCCGGTTGTCCTTGACGCCGACAACGACCAATGTGTCGCACGCATGTTAAGCCGGTGCTGCGCGAACGTGTCGCCCCCGTACCACTTTTGCGAAGCCCCGGAGCCCCGAAGCCTCGGAGCCCCGGAGCCCCGGAGCAGCGAGGCCGCGAACCCGCAGCCCCGCCGCCGCCTCGGCCCTGCCTACACCTGCGGCTTCGCCAGGAACGCCAGCAGGTCCTGCCTGCTCACCACGCCCGTCGGCTTCCCCTCGACCAGCACAATCGCCGCGTCGTGCTGCCCCTTGCTGCCCAGTACGGCCATCAGGTCCTCCACCGGCTCTCCCGACCCGACCTGCGGCAGCGGCGCGCTCATGTGCTTCTCCAGCCGGTCTCCCAGCTGTGCACGCTGGGCGAACAGGGCGTCCAGCAGCTCGCGTTCGACGACCGAGCCGATGACCTCCGCCGCCATGACGTCCGGGTGTCCCGCGCCCGGCTTCACGATCGGCATCTGCGAGACGCCGTACTCACGCAGTACGTCGATCGCCTCGCCGACGGTCTCCTCCGGGTGCATGTGCACCAGCTTCGGGATGTCGCCCTCCTTGTGCTGAAGGACGTCACCGACGCTCGCGTGGGTACCCGACTCCTCCAGGAAGCCGTAGTCCGCCATCCACTCGTCGTTGAAGATCTTGCTGAGGTAGCCGCGGCCGCTGTCCGGCAGCAGCACGACCACGACGTCGTCCGGGCCGAGGCGCTCCGCGACGCGCAGCGCGCCGACGACCGCCATGCCGCAGGAGCCGCCGACCAGGAGGCCCTCCTCCTTGGCGAGGCGGCGCGTCATCTGGAACGAGTCCTTGTCCGACACCGCGACGATCTCGTCCGTCACGGTCGCGTCGTACGCCGACGGCCAGAAGTCCTCACCGACACCCTCGACCAGGTACGGCCGGCCCGAACCACCCGAGTACACCGAACCCTCGGGGTCCGCGCCGATGATCTTGACCTTCCCGTCGCTGACCTCCTTCAGGTAGCGGCCGGTACCGGAGATCGTGCCGCCGGTGCCGACACCCGCGACGAAGTGGGTGATCTTCCCGTCCGTCTGCGTCCACAGTTCGGGACCGGTCGTCTCGTAGTGCGAGCGCGGGTTGTTCGGGTTGCTGTACTGGTCCGGCTTCCAGGCACCCGGCGTCTCGGCGACCAGGCGGTCGGAGACGTTGTAGTACGAGTCCGGGTGCTCGGGGTCGACGGCCGTGGGGCACACGACGACCTCGGCGCCGTACGCGCGCAGCACATTGATCTTGTCCGTCGAGACCTTGTCGGGGCAGACGAAGATGCACTTGTAGCCCTTTTGCTGAGCCACGATGGCGAGGCCGACACCGGTGTTGCCGGACGTCGGTTCGACGATCGTGCCGCCGGGCTTGAGCGCGCCGCTCTCCTCCGCCGCCTCGATCATGCGCAGGGCGATCCGGTCCTTCACGGATCCGCCGGGATTGAAGTACTCGACCTTGGCCAGGACTGTTGCCTGGATTCCGGCCGTCACGCTGCCAAGCCTCACAAGCGGGGTGTTGCCGACGAGGGTGATCATCGAGTCGTGAAATTGCACGATGCGCTCCGGGGTCTCCGTGGTGGTATGCGGCCCAGCGTAAAGGGCTGACGACGGCGCGTTCACCTTCGGACGAGATTGAAGAGCGCCCACTACCGGGCAGTAAGCACTTGAGCGCGAGACTTCAAGGCCCGGAGGAGGTGGCTGCGACTGTGTCGAGGGCAAGGGTGGCACGGCGAATCGCCGCTGGCGCGGCATATGGAGGGGGCGGGATCGGTCTGGTCGGCGCGGCGGCGGTGGGGATCTTCCTTGCCGAGGTGCAGCTGGCCAAGCGGTCCGTGGGCGACGGGCGGGCGCCGGTCCCACCCCTGGCGGACGGGCTGTACGGAATGCCCCTGGCCGGGTACCCGATGGACGCCCCGCTGCGGCTCGCCATGCTCGGCGACTCGACGGCGGCGGGGCAGGGCGTACGCCGGGCCGGGCAGACCCCCGGGGCGCTCCTCGCGTCCGGTCTCGCGGCGGTGGCGGAGCGTCCGGTCGTACTGCGCAACGTGGCGCTGCCCGGGGCGCAGTCGGACGACCTGGAGCGGCAGGTCACGGTCGTACTGGCGGACCGGGAGCGACTGCCCGACGTCTGCGTGATCATGATCGGCGCGAACGACGTCACGCACCGGATGCCCCCCACGCAGTCGGTCCGTTACCTCGCTGCGGCGGTACGCCGCCTGCGTACGGCCGGGGCGGAGGTGGTCGTCGGCACCTGTCCCGACCTGGGCACGATCGAGCCGGTCTACCAGCCGCTGCGGTGGCTGGCCCGGCGCGTCTCGCGGCAGCTGGCGGCGGCGCAGACGATCGGCACGGTGGAGCAGGGAGGACGCACGGTGTCGCTGGGCGACCTGCTGGGGCCGGAGTTCCTGGCGAACCCCCGCGAGCTGTTCGGGCCGGACAACTACCACCCCTCGGCGGAGGGGTACGCGACGGCGGCGATGGCCGTGCTGCCGACGCTGTGCGCGGCGCTGGGGCTGTGGCCGGAGTCGGACCGGCTGGACGCGTCGCGGGACGAGGACATGCTGCCGGTCGCCAAGGCGGCGGCGGAGGCGGCTTCGGCCGCAGGTACGGAGGTCACGGGCGCCCGGGCGCCCTGGGCCCTGCTGAAGCACCGCCGGCGCCGGCGCCTGCCGGCCGCGACGGAACCGGCTCACCAGTCGGAGCCGCGCCGGGCGCTGTGAGGGCGCGGCGACGCGTGGGATGCGGGTGCGGTGGGATACGGGTGCGAGGTGCGGGGTGCGGTGGGATGCGGGTGCCGCTGCGCCGGGCTTTCCCCGAGCCGCCGTCCCGATTGGGGCTCCGCCCCGGACCCCGGTCCTCCAACGACGGACAGGCTGAAGCAACCCGGCACTCACCCCCCGACTGAGCGGGCGCTTAGAAAAGAGGCCCGCATCACAGCACCAGGTCGGTGACCGCAGCCGTACGTACGGGTAACTTCCCACTCAGCCGTGCCCATCCGCCTTCTCGCCCTCATGGAGCCGTCATGCCCGAAGCCGTGATCGTTTCCACCGCCCGTTCGCCCATCGGCCGCGCCTTCAAGGGCTCGCTGAAGGACCTGCGGCCCGACGACCTGACCGCCACCATCGTGCAGGCCGCCCTCGCCAAGGTGCCCGAGCTCGACCCCCGTGACATCGACGACCTCATGCTGGGCTGCGGCCTCCCGGGCGGCGAGCAGGGACACAACCTGGGCCGCATCGTCGCCGTCCAGATGGGCATGGACCACCTCCCCGGCTGCACCGTCACCCGGTACTGTTCCTCCTCGCTCCAGACCTCCCGCATGGCGCTGCACGCCATCAAGGCCGGCGAGGGCGACGTCTTCATCTCCGCCGGTGTCGAGATGGTGTCCCGCTCCGTCAAGGGCAATTCGGACAGCCTCCCGGACACCCACAACCCGCTGTTCGCCGAGGCGGAGGCCCGTACCGCCGCCGTCGCGCAGAGCGAGGGCGCGGACTGGCACGACCCGCGCGAGGACGGCCTCGTCCCCGACGCGTACATCGCGATGGGGCAGACCGCCGAGAACCTCGCCCGCCTCAAGGGCATCTCCCGCGCCGAGATGGACGAGTTCGGCGTACGGTCGCAGAACCTCGCCGAGCAGGCCATCAAGAACGGCTTCTGGGAGCGCGAGATCACCCCGGTCACGACCCCCGACGGGACCGTCGTGTCGCAGGACGACGGGCCGCGCGCCGGTGTCACCCTCGAAGGCGTCCAGGGCCTCAAGCCCGTCTTCCGCCCCGACGGCCGCGTCACCGCCGCGAACTGCTGCCCGCTGAACGACGGCGCCGCCGCCCTCGTCATCATGAGCGACACCAAGGCCCGTGAGCTGGGGCTGACGCCGCTGGCGCGGATCGTTTCGACCGGCGTCTCCGGCCTCTCGCCCGAGATCATGGGTTACGGCCCCGTCGAGGCCAGCAAGCAGGCGCTCAAGCGCGCCGGGCTGACCATCGGCGACATCGACCTCGCCGAGATCAACGAGGCGTTCGCCGCCCAGGTGATCCCGTCGTACCAGGACCTCGGTCTGGACCTGGACAAGCTGAACGTCAACGGTGGCGCCATCGCCGTCGGCCACCCCTTCGGCATGACGGGCGCCCGCATCACCGGCACGCTGATCAACAGCCTCCAGTTCCACGACAAGCAGTTCGGCCTGGAGACGATGTGCGTCGGTGGCGGCCAGGGCATGGCCATGGTCATCGAGCGCCTCAGCTGACCCTGCCGCACCACTGACCCCGCCCCGGGAGCCCCGGTCGCCTCCCCCGGCGCACCTGGTGCGTGAGCCGGTGCGTAACCCGGTTCGTGACCCAATCTCCCCCAGGATGTGATCTATCTCCTGGGGGAGAGGCATATCCCCAGGTCAACGATGGTTGCGGGCTGAACCACCAGACAAAAGACCTGTCCATTTCGTGACGTAATGCACTGACAGACGGCGCGCACTCCCCTCAAGCTGATGTAGGAAGTCGGGGGATCGATGAAACCGGGAGTAAGTCAGTGAGCGCCATGCCTCTTGCCCTGTTGCTGACCACAGCCGCCGCCACGGCCGTGGGCGCCGCTGCCCTGCACGCGGTCCACGGACTGCGCAAGCAGGTCCACGCCCTGCGCACCGAGCTGACGGCCGCCGCCGCGCTCGGCCGTTCCGGGGCCGCCGTCCCCCAGCAGACCCGCGCCGCGGAAGCGGACGGGATACGGGCCGCGGTGGCCGAAGCCCTCGCCGAGGAGCGGGAGCGCGAGCTCGCCGAGGCGCGTGCCTTCTGGGCCGCACAGGAAGCGCGTGACGCCGCCGACGCCCCGTCGCTGCTGGGTGGTCTGACCGGTCTCGGCGACGAGACGCCGCCGTTCTTCGTCCCGCGGCAGGCGGACTTCACGGGCCTGGAGTCGCTCGACGCGTACGAGGCGCTCGAAGCCCTCGACGGCGCCGACGCCCTGGAGGCCCTCGACGACTTGGAGCCGGCCGACGCGTTCCCCGAGGACTCCCCCGAGCTGGCCGCCGCGCGCCGCCGCCACCCCTCGCACCCCGACTTCGTACCGGTCCAGACACCGGTCGTGGCCGACCACGAGCGCACCGTGACCCGCCTGGAAGAGCTGGCGGCCGCCCGCACCGCGCTCGCCGACGTACGCCCGGGCCCCCTCGGCACCCTCGACGTCTACGTCTTCACGGACGGTACGACGCTCTGCATGACCCCCGGCCACCGCGAGACCGCCGAGCGCCTCGCCGAGTCGCTTCGCGGCGGCGATTCCCCGGTCCTGCTCGGCGGCTCCGGCATCTCCGGTGCGTACGCCCTGACCTTCTCCTGCGGTGAGGAAAGCGTCTACATCCTCGCCGACCGCGTCATCGCGTCGATCTAGCCCCGTCAGACCCCGGCGCGCGCCGCCGCCGCCTTCACCAGACGCACGGCCTCGTCCAGACCGGTCTCCAGACCGGTCTCCGCGGACGGGGCCGTTTCCCGTTCCCGCTCCGCTTGCCGCTCTCGTACGGGTGTGCACGACGTTTCCAGCGCCTTCGCCAAATCATGACCCGCCACCGCCAGTTGGTCGGCCACCGCGAACGCACCCGCGTCAGGCATGATCCGCGGCTCCCGTCCAGGCTCCTCGATCCGCTGGGCCCGTACGGACAATTCCCTGGCCAGAGCCAGTCCTTCGGCGGCGGCGCCGCGCTGGAGGCGGCTCTGCGGGGCGGCGCGCAGCCGGTCGGCGAATCGGTCCACGGCGGCCGTCAGGGGCGTTGTATCGAGCACGCCGCGACCCTACGCGCCCGTCCGGGACTGTTGCCAACGGGCGAACACTCAGGCACGGTGACATGAAGGAGCACTCGCGCAATGCGTCCGGAGGCGCCGAATGTCCCAAGTCTTCTCCGAAGAGACCCACCAGAACCTGCTCTCCCGAATCCCCCAGTGCACCGGTCGTGAAGTCTCCGACTGGTTGCGCACCGTCGATGACGGCCCCGCCCTCTTCCGTTTCGAGGAGAAGGTGAGCTGGCTTCGGAGCGAACACAATCTCGCCTACGGCCATGCGAAGGCGATCATCCACGAGTACGACCTGAGGCGCGCCGCCCGGCGATTGCTCTAGCCCCCGGCCCGCGTCGGCCGTCGACATGCGGAAGGGCCCGCCCGGCGATTGCCGGACGGGCCCTTCCGCATGTGCTCGCGGCACTCAGGGGCGACTAGTCGTCGCCGCTGAGGATGGAGACCAGTCGCAGCATCTCCAGGTAGATCCACACCAGGGTCAGGGTGAGGCCGAAGGCCGCCATCCACGACTCCTCGCGGGGAGCGCCGTACGCCACGCCGTCCTCGACCTGCTTGAAGTCCATGGCGAGGAAGAACGCGCCGAGCAGCACACCGACGACACCGAAGAGGATGCCCATTCCGCCGCTGCGGAAGCCGAGGCCGTCACCGCCGGCGAACACCATGAACAGCAGGTTCACGGAGGTCAGGACGATGAAGCTGATCGCGGCGATCATCAGGTAGCGCGTGAAGCGCTGGGTGACGCGGATGATCCGGGTCTTGTACAGGAAGAGCATGGTGACGAAGACCGCCATCGTGCCCAGCACCGCCTGCATGGCCGCGCCCTCGGCCACGTACGTGTTCACGTAGTTGCTGAGTGCGCCGAGGAAGATGCCCTCGAAGGCCGCGTACGCCAGGATCATCGCGGGGACGGGCTTGCTCTTGAAGGACTGGACCAGCCCGAGCACCATCGCCACGAGAGCGGCGCCGATGGCCAGGCCGAGGCTGAGGTCCATCACCCATGCCACGGTGGCGCCGGCGATCACGAGGCCGAGCGTCATGCCCGTCCGCGCGACGACGTCGTCCATCGTCATCACGTTGCCGCGTACGGGCGCCTGCGGGGCGCCGTACTGCGTGTCCTGCTGGGCGTAAGGGTTGGTCGCGTACGGGTTCGCGGGGGCGCCCTGGGCGTACGGGTTGCCCTGCGCCGTACCGACGGCGGGGCCCCCGGCCTGCGGTGCCGCGGTGAAGCCCGCGGTGCCGTTGTCGCGGCTGAAGCCCCGTCGCGAGAAGACCGGGTTGCTGCTCCTCATCTCACTCCTCCATGGCCACCCTGCGTGGCCTTGGAGTCAAGAGTAATGGGAAAGCAAAAGGAACACCCTAGTGCCAGGGGAGGATCTTTCTGAGACCGTGACGTGCCCGGAGCCGGACTCGAACCGGCACGCCCCGAGGGGCAGCGAGGTTTAAGCTCGCCGTGTCTGCATTCCACCATCCGGGCAAGGTGCGCGGCTCCGCAATTAGCGGGTCAGAGCCTATCCGGACGCTTCCCCCGAACAGCGGAACCCCCGGCCGATGTTGTCTTATTTTATTGGCGCCTGAGGGTGTGTCAGCGTGCGTAATGGGCTGTCGGCACATGCCCGGCGCGGTGGACGCGTCCGAAGGGCCGCCTGCGGGAAAGGCGGAAACTCGACTGTGCGTGGCCTCTTCGTGACTCAGGGGACGGGCCCGGGGAGGGTCTCAGGGGCGGCGTCATACCAAAGGAGGACCGCCGTGTCCGGCGATGCGACTCAAGAGGGCCACCCGAACGGGCACGAGGGCTGATCCGCGGGCGCCGATCGGACGGGACGATGAAGGGGTCCCTTTACACGTCCCCGACAGGAGTGCCCTCTCGTGACCACCACCCCCACCGCCACCGCCCACCGCGCCACCGCGGTGGCCGCACGCGCCACGGAGCTTTCGAAGGTCTACGGGCAGGGCGAGACCCAGGTGGTCGCCCTGGACCGGGTCACGGTCGACTTCCGGCAGGGCGAGTTCACGGCGATCATGGGTCCGTCCGGCTCCGGCAAGTCGACGCTGATGCACTGCGTGGCCGGTCTGGACTCCTTCAGCTCCGGCTCCGTACGGATCGGTGAGACCGAGCTGGGCACCCTTAAGGACAAGCAGCTCACGCAGCTGCGCCGGGACAAGATCGGCTTCATCTTCCAGGCGTTCAACCTGCTGCCCACGCTGACCGCCGCCGAGAACATCACGCTGCCGATGGACATCGCCGGCCGCAAGCCCGACCAGGAGTGGCTGAAGACGGTCATCGACATGGTGGGCCTGTCCGACCGGCTCAGCCACCGCCCCGCGCAGCTCTCCGGCGGCCAGCAGCAGCGCGTCGCCGTGGCCCGCGCGCTGGCGAGCAGGCCGGAGATCATGTTCGGCGACGAGCCGACCGGAAACCTGGACTCGCGCTCGGGCGCCGAGGTCCTGGGCTTCCTGCGGAACTCGGTGCGCGAGCTGGGCCAGACCGTCGTCATGGTGACGCACGATCCGTCGGCCGCCTCGTACGCGGACCGCGTGATCTTCCTGGCGGACGGGCGGATCGTGGACGAGATGCTGAGCCCGACCGCGGACGGTGTCCTCGACCGGATGAAGGAGTTCGACTCCAAGGGCCGCACCAGCTGACCCGCGAGAGCTCGCTCCCCTCCGGCCGCCGCTTCCACCACCAGGACTGACAGAAACATGTTCCGTACCGCCCTGCGCAATGTGCTCGCGCACAAGGCCAGGCTGCTGATGACCGTGCTCGCCGTAATGCTCGGCGTGGCCTTCGTGTCCGGCACCCTGGTCTTCACCGACACCCTCTCCAACGCCTACAGCAACCAGTCCGCCAAGAGCTACAAGGACGTCGCCGTCGCGGTCACCACGTACCCCGACATGGAGAACAGCAAGAAGGAACAGGGGATAGACGCCCGGACCCTGAAGAAGATCCAGGGCCTGGACGGCGTCGCCTCCGCCACCGGCCGGGTTTCCGGCTTCGCCGGGGTCGCCGACCCCGACGGCAAGTTGATCGGCAACGGCTGGTCGAACACCGGAGCGAACTTCGAGCCGGGCGCGAACGGCAAGGACCCGGCGTACGACTTCACCGACGGCTCCGGCCCCGCGAAGGCCGGTGAGATCGCTCTCGACAAGGCCACCGCCGACAAGGGCGAGTACCGGACGGGTGACACCGTGCGGGTCGCGACCAACGGCCCGGTGAAGGAGTACACCCTCTCCGGCGTCTTCACCACCGAGGACGGCCAGGTCAACGCCGGCGGCTCGCTGGTGCTCTTCGAGACCCCTGCCGCCCAGAAGCTCTACCTGACGCCCGGCCACTTCAAGGACGTCACGATCGCCGCCGCCTCCGGCACGTCCGAGCAGAAGCTGCTCGACGCGGTGAAGCCGCTGCTGCCCAAGGAGGCCGAGGCCCAGACGGGCAGGGAGCTCGCCGACGACCAGGCGAAGATGATCGAGGAGGGTCTGAGCACCCTCAACCAGGTACTGCTCGGCTTCGCCGCGATAGCGCTCTTCGTCGGCGTCTTCCTGATCTCCAACACCTTCACCATGCTGGTCGCCCAGCGCACCAAGGAACTGGCGCTGATGCGCGCGGTCGGCGCCTCGCGCCGCCAGGTCAAGCGCTCCGTACTGCTCGAAGCCATGGTGGTCGGCGCGATCGCCTCCGTGGTCGGCTTCGCCCTCGGACTCGGCCTCGCGACCGGGCTGCGCTCCGCGATGTCCATGTTCGGCGCGAAGATGCCGGCCGGTCCGCTGATCGTCTCGCCCACCGCGGTCGCCGCCGCCTTCGCGGTCGGCGTCCTGGTCACCATGCTCGCCGCGTGGCTGCCCGCCCGCCGGGCCGCGAAGATCCCGCCGGTGGCGGCGATGAGCAGCGTGCACGCCGTGGCGACCACCAAGTCGCTCGTCGTACGCAACTCCATCGGCGGCTTCATCACGCTGCTGGGCGCCGCCGGCATCCTCGCCGGCGCGGCGGCCGGCAAGGACGGCCGGATGCTCATCGGGGCCGGCGCGTTCTTCGCGCTGATCGGCATCATCGTGCTGATCCCGCTGCTGTCCCGCCCGGTCATCGCGCTCGTACGGCCGCTGATCAGCAAGCTCTTCGGGGTGTCGGGCACGCTGGCCGGCCAGAACGCGGTCCGCAACCCGCGGCGCACCGGAGCCACCGCGTCGGCGCTGGCCATCGGCCTCACTCTGGTCACCGGGCTGTCCGTGCTGGGCGTCACGATGGGCCGGGCCGTGGACAAGATGACCACGGACAACATCAAGGCCGACTACATGTTCACGATGGCCGGCGGCGGTTCGCTGGACACGTCGGCGCTCAGCGCGCTGGAGAAGGCGCCGGGCGTGTCCGCGGTCTCGCCGCAGACGGCCGCCGACTTCGACCTCAAGGGCGAGTGGGCCGCCGCCTCCGGCGTCACGCCGGGCGACATCGAGCGGGTCATCAACGTCACGCCGGTCGCCGGCTCGCTGGACTCGCTCGCCGAGGGCGCGATAGCGGTCGACGACAAGACGGCGAAGAGCCGCGGCTTCAAGGTCGGCGACAGCGTGCCGGTGAAGTGGGCCGACGGCAAGAAGGGGAAGCTGAAGGTCGGCGCGACGTACAAGGGCAACGAGTTCCTCTCGCCGGTCCTCATCGACCAGAAGACCGTCACCGAACACCAGGCCAAGCCGTACATCCGCGAGATCTGGGTGAAGACGGACGGCGGCGCGAGCGAGGCGAACGAGAAGGCGCTCGTGGACGCGCTGGGGCAGAACCCGGCGATCAGCGTGATGGACCAGCAGGACATCCGCAACCAGTTCGGCGGCATGATCAACACGATGCTGAACATCATGTACGGCCTGCTGGGCATGGCCCTGCTGATCGCGGTGCTCGGTGTCATCAACACCCTGGCGATGTCCGTCTTCGAGCGTCAGCAGGAGATCGGCATGCTGCGCGCGATCGGCCTCGACCGGCGCAGGGTCAAGACCATGATCCGGCTGGAGGCCGTGGTCATCTCGCTCTTCGGCGCGGTGATCGGTGTCGGCCTCGGTACGTTCCTGGGCTGGGCCATCGGCCAGACGGTCAGGGACCAGGTGCCGGGTTACGCACTGGTCCTGCCGTGGGACCGGATCGGCGTCTTCCTGCTGCTGGCGGCGGTCGTCGGCGTGCTGGCCGCGATGTGGCCGGCCCGCAGCGCGGCGAGGCTGAACATGCTCGACGCGATCAAGGCCGAGTAGGCGGCGGTACGCATGCGGGCGTGCCGAAGGGCCGGTCCCACCGGGGGCCGGCCCTTCGGCGTGGGTCAGGAGCCCTTGCAGTAGCTCATCAGCCGGGTGTGGCTCGTCTTGTACTGGCCGAAGAGGGTCGCGTTGTCGATCTTCAGCAGCGTCTCGTCGTTGGACCGCAGCGCGGGATACGTGTAGTTGTGGCTGCCGGTGAACACGAGCCTGCGGCCCGCGGCGCCGGCGTACGTGCCCTCGACCAGCAGGTACTTGGAGTGCAGACCGGCCCGCGGCAGCCCGGACCCCCGGTCCTCGTAGCACCGCACGCGCTCGGTGAGACCGCCGGACACGGCCCGTTCGACCGACGCGCTCATCGAGCGTGGCGCCCCGTCGTGGGCCAGGCGTACCGAACAGCCCGCGTTCTTCAGCGACACGAGCTTCTTGGCGACCTCGTCGCGCGTGAACAGGTTCGCCGCCATCCGGACCTGGGTGCCGCCCGCACAGCCGACGTTGTCCAGGATGAGCTTGACGGTGTCGGTCCGGGCGTCGTTGTTGTGCCCGGCGCCCTGCCGTTCCCGGCGCGGGAAGAAGTAGGTCTTGTACCCGCCGCTCGACGGCGTCCGGTAGTAGTGGCTCAGCCCGCCGGACGACGACCCGTACTTCAGCAGATCGGCGAAGTACGCCCGGTAGATGTCGTAGAGCCCGGCGCCGACGATCGTCACCGCGTTGTTGAAGAGGTTCGTGCGCTGGGTGTGGGTCATGTTGGCCGAGGTCTGCACCACCACGGGGTCCGACCCTCCCACCGAGGAGAAGAGGAAGAACTTGTTGTGGTTGATCGGGCCGTCCGCGTCGCCGGGGAGCGTCCGCGTCCCGACACAGCCGCGCCCCGCCGGACAGGCCAGTACCCACGACGGCCTGGTCCGGTCGGTGCCGAGGCCGGCGGCCAGCGTGTCGTACTCGCCGCCGGTCATCGTGACGGAGGTGCGGTCGAGGATCACCTTGACCGAAACGCCGCGACGCTTCGCGGCCACGAGCGCGTCGGCGACGGTGTCGTCGGTGAAGGTGTACATCGACACGGTGATCGAGGTGCCCGCGGCGGCCCGGTTCACCAGGCCGGTGATGTGGTCGCGGATCCGGCTCTGCTCCGCCGCGGTTCCCGCGGGGTGGTTGAAGGTGGCGCCCGTCGCGACGGCCGCCGCGGCCGCCGGCCGGCTTCGCGGCTGCGCCGGGGAGGCTGCCGGGGCGTTCAGCAGGGCGGTGGTCATGAGAATGGCTGCCAGGACAGGCAGCCACGTCCTTCTGGGGCGAAACAAGTGGATCCCCCTTGCTTCGTGACGCATCCATGACGCTGCGGGCACGCGAAAGGCGGGGCACAGGCCGGTCGGATCCTGTGCTCCCGCCTTGCTCGCCGAGCCCGGAGTGCTGAACGTATCCAGAAGCCAAAGGGGTCAGAAAGTCGCAATCAGGCCGTTATCGGATGGTCGGATTCCACGTACGCGCGCGCAGCGGCATCCCTGACCTGCCGCCCTCCCCCGGCCGTACGGCCAGTACCTGATTGACGCCGATCTTGTTGTGCTCGAAGGAGAGCGCGGAGGCCGCCATGTAGAGCTGCCAGACGCGGGCCCGTCCCCATGAGCTCGCCCGCACGGCCTCTTCCCAGTGGTCCTCCAGATTGGCGACCCACTGGCGCAGCGTCAGGGCGTAGTGCTCACGGATCGACTCGACGTCACGGACCTCGAAGCCGGCCTCCTCCAGCGTTCCCACGGTCCGGCCGACCGGGGCGAGCTCGCCGTCCGGGAAGACGTACGCGTCGATGAACTCGTCCACGTGGTACGCCTCTTCGTTCGGCTCCGGGCGCCGCGCGATCTGGTGGTTGAGCAGCCGCCCGCCGGGCTTGAGCAGGGCGAACAGGTCGTCGGCGTACTGCCGGTACTGGACCGAGCCGACGTGCTCGGCCATCCCGATCGACGAGATGGCGTCGTACGGTCCGTCGCTGACATCGCGGTAGTCCTGCACCCGGATCTCGACGCGGTCGGTCAGGCCCTCGTCGGCGATGCGCTTGCGGGCGTACGCCGCCTGCTCCTTGGAGAGGGTGATGCCGGTGACCTGCGCGCCGTACTCGCGCGCCGCGTGCATCGCCATCGAGCCCCAGCCGCAGCCCACGTCGAGCAGCCGCGTCCCTTCCCGCAGCGCCAGCTTGCGGCTGATCAGGTCCAGCTTGGCGTACTGGGCCTCTTCGAGCGTCATCCCGCCGGGGGACGTGTCGGACTCGGCGGAATCGTCGAAGTACGCGCACGAGTAGACCATCGAGGGGCCCAGTACCAGCCCGTAGAAGGCGTTGCCCACGTCGTAGTGGTGGCTGATCGCCTCCTTGTCGCGTCGCCTGGTGTGCAGCGGGCCCGTGCGGCGTCTGACCTCTTCGGCGGGCGGGGGCGGCGGCGGCCAGGGCCCGGCGAGGGCGATCAGGCCGCGGGCGGCTGCGCGCAGGCGCGGGTCGCGCACCGGGTGGACGGCGGACTTGGTCTCGGCGCCGCGCTCCCAGAGCAGTCCGGCGATACGGTCGAGGGCCTCGTACAGATCGCCCTCGATGTCGAGCTCACCGGCCACCCAGGCACGGGCCAGACCGAGTTCGCCGGGCTTCCACAGCAGTCGGCGCAGCGCGCGACGGCTCTTGATGACGATGGCTGGGGCGTCGGCGGGGCCGGACTCGCTTCCGTCCCAGGCACGGACGCGGACAGGCAGTGGAGTCCCGAGGAGTTCCTCGGCAAGCGTGGTCAGCCGCAGGGCGGCGTCGGCCATGGTGCACACCTCCGTGACAAGTGTTGCCCGGATTACTGAGCGTTCACCCCAGACAACACCGGAGGACACCCGGGAGCATCCCGGTGCCGGGCAAGGGATCAGCAAAGCGAGTGACGACCCCTGCGACTCCGGTGACTCAGGCGGCTCCGGTGACTCAGGCGGCTCCGGCGACTCCAGCGGCCGAACGGACCGCGCCGCGGAAACGCCGAAGGGGCCGCCCGCACCACGGATGGCGGGCGGCCCCTTCGGGCTGCGCATTACTGCCTACTGGCTGCTGCCTGCTGATGGCGGCAGCGTCAGGACGCCTTGGCCTTCTCGCTGCCGGCCGGCGCGCCCGTCTTGGCGGCGGGGGCGGGCGCGGGCTTGGCGGCCTCGTAGAACTCCTCGCGCGGAGTCTCCATGGCGCCGAGCGAGACGACCTCGCGCTTGAGGAACATCGCGAGGGTCCAGTCGGCGACGACGCGGATCTTGCGGTTCCAGGTGGGCACGGCCAGACCGTGGTAGCCACGGTGCATGTACCAGGCGAGACGGCCCTTGAGCTTGATCTTCATCTTGCCCATGACGATCATCGCGACGCCCTTGTGCAGGCCCAGTCCGGCGACCGCACCCTTGTTGGCGTGGCTGTACTCCTTCTGCGGGAAGCCCCGCATGCCGGAGACCACGTTGTCGCCGAGGACCTTGGCCTGGCGCAGCGCGTGCTGGGCGTTCGGCGGGCACCAGGCGTTCTCGACGCCGGCCTTGCGGGCGGCGACGTCCGGGACCTGGGCGTTGTCGCCCGCGGCCCAGATGTAGTCCGAGCCCTGCACCTGGAGGGTCGTCTGGGTGTCCACGTGGCCGCGGGGGCCGAGCGGCAGGCCGTAGCGGGCCAGCGCCGGGTTCGGCTTCACGCCGGCGGTCCACACGATGGTGTTGGAGTCGACCTCGAGGCCGTTGTTCAGCACCACGTGGCCGTCCACGCAGGAGTCCATGCCGGTCTTGAGGTAGACCTCGATGCCACGGCCCTCGAGGTGCTCCTTGCCCCACTTGCCGAGCTCGGGCCCGACCTCGGGGAGGATCTTGTCGGCCACGTCGACGAGCAGGAAGCGCATGTCCTCGCGCTTGACGCTGGTGTAGTACTTGGCCGCGTCGCGGGCCATGTCCTCCACCTCGCCGATGGTCTCGGCGCCGGCGAAGCCGCCACCCACGAAGACGAAGGTCAGCGCCTTGCGGCGGACGTTCTCGTCGGTGGTGGAGTCGGCCTTGTCCAGCTGCTCCAGGACGTGGTTGCGCAGGCCGATGGCCTCCTCCACGCCCTTCATGCCGATGCCCTGCTCGGCCAGGCCGGGGATCGGGAAAGTGCGGGAAACCGCGCCGAGTGCGACGACGAGGTAGTCGAAGGGCAGCTCGTAGGCCTCGCCGACGAGCGGCGCGACCGTGGCGACCTTGCGGTCCTGATCGATGGTCGTGACCCGACCGGTGAGCACCTCGGCCTTGGGCAGAACGCGTCGCAGGGGTACGACGACGTGCCTCGGCGAGATGCTGCCGGCGGCAGCTTCGGGGAGGAAGGGCTGGTACGTCATGTACGAGCGCGGGTCGACGACCGTGACGGTCGCTTCCGCATAACGCATCTTCTTGAGAATGCGTCGTGCTGCGTACAGGCCTACGTACCCACCGCCTACTACGAGGATCCTGGGACGCTCCGTGGTGCTCATGCCATCGAGTATCCACCCCTTGAGGAGGGGTGGCTCGTGAGCCCCTTCACAAGCTCTCTGGACACCTCTGCTACACTCCGCCGCCCACGTGATCCAGGTCATGGCGCACCGGGGGAACCACGGTGTACGACCGGACGTTGAAAACCCCCGGTGAGCTGCGCGCACAGGGGGTTTCAGGGGGTGGACCACCGGCCCGGCGGGGGCCCCGTTCACACCGGCGCAACCCGCGGGAAGCGGTCCGGGATACGAGTGGCACCGCCTAGTTGAGCCTCGGAAGGGCTTCTGGACCCACATTCGTAGGCCGAGAGGCCCCAATTCCTTGTGAAGAACTTCACGAAGTTCCTTCGTCAGGCGATGGACCAAGCGATTCCGTCGAGGATGTCGTGCTCGCTGACCACGACTTCGCGGGCTCCCGTGCGCTCCATGATCTCCAGCAGCACGAGCGCTCCGGCCCCGATCACATCGACCCGGCCGGGGTGCATGACGGGGATCGCGGCCCGCTCGTCGTGGGTCGCGGCGAGCAGGTCGCCGGTGATCTCCCGGACGCGCTCGTACGGGACGCGGGAGTGGTGGATGGCCGCCGAGTCGTACGCCTGGAGGCCGAGCGCGATCGCGCCCACGGTCGTCACCGATCCCGCCAGCCCCACGAGGGTGTGCGCCTCGCGCAGCGGCACCGTCTCCTCGGCGAGGTCGAGCGCGGCGCGGATGTCGTCCCGTATGGCGGCGATCCGGCCGGGGTCGGGCGGGTCGCTGACGACGCCGTCGCGCACGAGGTGGCGCTCGGTCATCCGTACGCAGCCGATGTCGACGGAGCGGGCGGCCCGAACGTGGTCGTCACCGACGACGAACTCGGTGGAGCCGCCACCGATGTCCACGACGAGGTAGGGCCCGGCCAGGTCGTCGCGGCCGGTCAGCTCCTTGGTGGCGCCGGTGAAGGAGAACTCGGCCTCCTGGTCACCGGTGATGACCTCGGGCTCCACGCCCAGGATGTCGAGGACGCCCCGTACGAACTCGTCACGGTTGGCGGCGTCGCGGGAGGCGGACGTGGCGACGAACCTGATCCGCTCGGCGCCGTGCGCCTTGATGGCCCCGGCGTACTCGCGGCAGGCCGCGAACGTGCGCTCCAGCGCCTCGGGGGCCAGGCGGCCGGTGCGGTCGACGTCCTGGCCGAGGCGGACGATCTGCATGCGTCGGTCCATCTCGGCGAGCTCACCGGTCGCGGGGTCCGCGTCGGCGACGAGCAGGCGGATGGAGTTCGTACCGCAGTCGATGGCGGCGACGCGGGTGCGGGTCACTTGGCGTCCTCCTGGGCTGCCCCGTCCGTCGTGTTCGGCACGCACGGTGTCACGCACGGGCCCTTCGCCCACCACTCCGGCAGCAGCGCCAGCGCCTCGTCGCCGAACGGGTTCACGCCGGGGCCGGCCGCCAGCGCGTGGCCGACCAGGACGTGCAGGCACTTCACCCGGTCCGGCATGCCGCCCGCGCTCGGGAAGCCCTGGAGCACCTCGATCGCGTCGCGGCGCCGGATGTAGTCCTCGTGGGCGGCGCGGTAGGCGGCGGCCAGCTCCGGGTCCTCGGAGAGGCGGTCCTGCATCTCCTTCATCAGGCCCGAGCCCTCCAGCGTGCCGATCGCGCCGGACGCGCGCGGGCAGGTGAGGTAGTACAGCGTCGGGAACGGCGTGCCGTCCTCCAGCCGCGGGGCCGTCTCGACCACGTCCGGCTGACCGCAGGGGCAGCGGTGCGCGATGGCGCGCAGCCCGCGCGGCGGGCGGCCCAGCTGCTGCTTGAAGGCGTCGATGTCCGCCTCGGTGGGCTCGGTGCGCGGGGTGGTCGGGGGTGCGGCGTCCATGCGTGCGTTCGTGCCTTCGTGTTCGGTGGCGAGTGGTGAGTGGTGAGGGTGCTTACTGGTTGCCCGTGCGGTCGGCCTTGTCGACGCCGTCCCAGAGGTTCGTGTACCAGGGGCGGTCGGCGGCCCCCTGGTCTTCGCGGCGCCTGTCGCGGGCGCCCGGGTCGTAGACGGTGTAGCCCGTCTCGCCCGGCCGTACGAGGTGGAGGTGCTCACGGGCCAGGCGCTCGATGTACGCGTCGTCCTTGAGCCGGGCCTTCTCGTCGCGCAGCTCCTCGACGCGCCGGCCCGCCTCGCGCATCTTCCGCTGCTGGTCGGCGATCTCGCCGCGCTGCGACACGTACTGCCGCATCGGGTAGGCGAGCGCCACGACCAGGGAGCACACGACGAGGACGAGCAGCGCGGCCCGGCCGGTGAGCCGGGAGCGGTGCGCCTGACGGCGGGTCTGCGAGCGGTAGACACGGGCGGCGGTCTGCTCGCCGAGCAGCCGAAGCCTGGTCGCAGTGGAGAACCGGTCCCGGTCCTTCCCGGCCATGTCTCCGCCTCCCCTTATACGCGCGTACGTCCCCGCACACGGTACGGGACCGGGTGCGGGGACGTACGGAGGCTGGGGTCTTCAACCCTTGCCGCGACGGTTCCTTGCTGCGTCTATCCCTTGAAGCGGGGGAAGGCGCTGCGGCCCGCGTACACGGCCGCGTCGTCGAGGATCTCCTCGATGCGCAGCAGCTGGTTGTACTTGGCGACGCGCTCGGAGCGGGCCGGGGCGCCGGTCTTGATCTGGCCGCAGTTGGTGGCGACGGCGAGGTCGGCGATGGTGACGTCCTCGGTCTCACCGGAGCGGTGCGACATCATGCACTTGAAGCCGTTGCGCTGCGCCAGCTCGACGGCGTCCAGGGTCTCGGTCAGCGAACCGATCTGGTTGACCTTCACGAGCAGCGAGTTGGCGGCGCCTTCCTCGATGCCGCGGGCCAGGCGCTCCGGGTTGGTGACGAAGAGGTCGTCGCCGACGATCTGGACCTTGGTGCCCAGCTTGTCGGTGAGGACCTTCCAGCCGGCCCAGTCGTCCTCGAAGAGCGGGTCCTCGATGGAGACGAGCGGGTACGCCGCGACGAGCTCCTCGTAGTACTCCGTCATCTCGGCGGCCGAGCGGGACTTGCCCTCGAACTCGTACGAGCCGTCCTTGTAGAACTCGGACGCGGCGACGTCGAGCGCGAGCGCGATCTGCTCACCGGGGACGTAACCGGCCTGCTTGATGGCCTCGAGGATGAGGTCGAGCGCGGCGCGGTTGGAGTCCAGGTTCGGGGCGAAGCCGCCCTCGTCGCCGAGGCCGGTGGACAGGCCCTTGGACTTCAGGACGGACTTGAGGGTGTGGTAGACCTCCGTGCCCCAGCGCAGGGCCTCGGAGAACGACTCGGCGCCGATCGGCGCGATCATGAACTCCTGGATGTCGACGTTGGAGTCCGCGTGCGACCCACCGTTGAGGATGTTCATCATCGGAACGGGCAGCAGGTGCGCGTTCGGGCCGCCGAGGTAGCGGAACAGCGGCAGGTCGGACGCCTCGGAGGCGGCGTGCGCGACGGCGAGGGAGACGCCGAGGATGGCGTTGGCGCCGAGGGACGCCTTGTTCTCGGTGGCGTCCAGGTCGAACATGGCCTGGTCGATCAGGCGCTGCTCGGTGGCGTCGTAGCCGACGAGCTCCGGGCCGATCTGCTCGATGACGGCGAGGACGGCCTTCTCGACACCCTTGCCCTGGTAACGGTTCGGGTCACCGTCGCGAAGCTCAATGGCCTCGAACGCTCCGGTGGAGGCACCGGACGGAACAGCAGCACGACCGGTGCTGCCGTCGTCGAGGCCGACCTCGACCTCGACCGTGGGGTTGCCTCGGGAGTCCAGGATTTCCCGGGCTACGACGACGTCGATGGACGGCACGAGCATCTCCTTCTGGGATGTGACGCTAGGGGTGCAGGGTCACTTTCGCCTTGCGGCAAGAGCCTAACCGGCCCGGGGGCGTCGGCGGCCCTTCGCCCGCCCCCTGGGACGAGAAGAGGCCCGAATACCCGCATTGGGGACGTAACTCTTGGACGCCTTGGCGGGGCGACGCGACCTACTGGGCAGTAATGGCGAAACCCCGGCCCGGCGCGTACGGGGGGAACGCGCCGGGCCGGGGTGCTCAGGGGGTGATGGCGGGTCAGCTCAGGTGGAGCTGCTGGCCCACGTAGATGACATCGGCGTCGTCGACGATGTCCTTGTTCAGCTCGAACAGCTTCTCCCAGCCGCCCTTGACCTTCTTCGCCTCGGCGATCTTGCCGAGGGTGTCGCCGGACTTCACCTTGTACTCGCCGTCGCCCTTCTCGAAGGACTTCGGCGCGGCGGGCTTCGCGGCCTCGGCCTTGGGCGCGGAGCGGACCTCACTGCGCGAGGCGGGCTGCTCCGCGGCGCGCGGGGCGGCCTGCTGCTGCGGCTGCTCCTGCTTCTGGCTCTGCGAGGAACCGGAGGTGTCGACGCCCGGGTCGACACCGTCGTTGGTCAGGCCACCGGCGCCTGCGCACGCCCAGGCACCCGGGCCCTGCATGTCGAGAAGCTTCTCGGCGGTGGCGATCTGCTGCGCCTTCGACGCCTTGTCGGCGGTCGGGGCGTACTGCGTGCCGCCGGCGGCGGCCCAGCTGGAAGCGGAGAACTGCAGACCGCCGTAGTAGCCGTTGCCCGTGTTGATGGACCAGTTGCCGCCCGACTCGCACTGGGCGACAGCGTCCCAGGTCTCGACGGAGGCGGCGGAGGCCGACGTCGCGCCCATCAGCGGGACGGCGACAGCGGCACCGGCGACGCCGGCGAGCGCTGCGAAACGAGCGGCCTTGGACGGGCGACGGTGCTTGGCGTTGCTGGAAAACAGCATGCGACATCTCCTCACCGACGCCTACGAGGTGAGCTGTCGGGTTCGGGCCAATGAGTGCCCGGCCGCGCGACTCGCGTCGCGCGCCTTAACCCCAAGCCGGTTTCCGTACGTCTTCCGACGTCCGGCCCCCGGCGCCTACCTGGGTCCCCCGCTCCTGCCTACGGCGCTTTACGCGTCAGTTCCCCCCGGCCGCCGGCAGGATTCGGCGTGACGGTCGACGGGGCCCGCGGTGGCGAGCGGTCCGACCGTAATCACATGAGCCCTTGATGTTCAAAAAGGCTCATCAGGGATATATCGCCCCTGTGCGCCCCTTCCCGCCCCTCATCGGCGCAGGTCAGGAGCGGCGCGGCCGGATTGCCGGGGTCAGGGGGGCGAGTTGAGGCAAAGAGACCCTTGTCTCACTTGCTTCTATGCGGACAAAGTGGCCTTAACCGCCCCCAACTACCCCCGAAATCACCCCAGATCGAGGCTCTGGCCAGGGAGGATGAGGTCGGGGTCGGAGCCGACCGTCTTCTCGTTCGCGGCGTAGAGCGCCGTCCAGCCGCCGCTCAGGTCGTGCGCGTCGGCGATGGCCGAGAGACTGTCGCCGTCGCGGACGGTGTAGCTGCCGTCCTTGGCGCCGACGGCGGCCTTGGTGTCGGCAGGATCACGTGTCGATCCGTCACCTCGCGAGGCGTGGCGGCCCGATTCGCGCTCGATGCCCGATACGCCGGGTACGGCGTCGAAGCTTTCTGGCGCCTCTTCGCCGCGGTGCTTGCCCTTGGGCGCGCCCTCCTGGGTGGCGGGCGGCGCGGGGGACTTGGAGGCCCCGCCCGGCTCCTCGGAGGTACCGGGAGCGCCGGACCCCTTGGACGCCTCGGACGCGGGAGGCGTGGCGGGCTCGGCGGTCTTCGCGGACCCCGACCCCTTCTTGCCCGCGCCGGCGGACGCGTCGGCCTTCGGCGCCGCCGGCTCCGGGCTCTGAGAACCCTCGGGAGCGGCGTCCGACGTGTCGGCCTTGGGCTCGGCGTCCGTACCGGCGCTCGCGCCGTCTGCGGACGCGGCGTCGTCACCCTCCGTCAGGCCGGAGATGAGCGCGCAACTGGGCCACGCCTGGGGGCCCTGCTCCGCGAGCACCTTCTCGGCGACCTGGATCTGCTGGGAGCGGCTGGCGAGGTCGGCGCGCGGCGCGTAGGCCGTACCGCCGAACTTCTGCCAGGTCTCCGGGGAGAACTGGAGTCCGCCGTAGTAGCCGTTGCCGAGGTCGGCGCTCCACATGCCGCCGCTCTCACAATCGGCGACCCGGTCCCAGGTCGTGGCTTCGGCAGCGGACGCGCCGCTCGCGCCGAGCAGCGGGATGGCGATGGCCGATCCGGCGACTCCTGCCGCGACGACGAGAGCCGGAGCCTGACGGGGGCGGCGGTGTCTACCGTTCCCGGAGCGCATGCGGTTGCCTTTCGAGTGACGGCTGAGGTTGACGGTGAACGTAGCGGTACTCGAACGTTTGTCACAAGTCGATGCAGCGCAGATCACGTGAAGGTCTCGAAATGACACAGCGTCACTTTCGCTCCGTACCGAATGTGACGGGTAGGGTGCGCAGTCCGCGCATGATCAGGCCGCCCCGCCACCGCAGATCGTCAGGGTCCGCCGCGAGTCGCAGGTCGGGAAGACGCCGCAGCAGCGTCGCGATCGCCGCCTGCCCTTCGAGCCGGGCCAGCGGGGCGCCGAGGCAGTAGTGGATGCCGTGCCCGTAGCCGAGGTGCTGGTTGTCGCGGCGCGAGAGGTCGAGCGTGTCGGGCTCGCTGAAGCGCTCGGGGTCCCGGTCGGCGGCGGCCAGTACGACGAGCACCGGATCGCCGGCGGCGATGTCCCGGCCGCCGAGGGTCAGCGGCTCGGTGGCGTACCGCCAGGTCGCGAGCTCCACCGGCCCGTCGTAGCGCAGCAGTTCCTCGACGCCGGTGGCGAGCAGCTCCGTATCGCCTTCGGCCAGAGCGCGCTGGAGGCGCTCGCGCTGCTCCGGATGCCGCAGCAGCGCGTACACGCCGTTGCCGATGAGATTGACCGTCGTCTCGAATCCGGCGAACAGCAGGATGAAGGCCATCGCCGCCGCCTCGTTCTCGGTGAGGTGCTCGCCGTGGTCGCTGGCGCGGATGAGTCCCGAGATGAGGTCGTCGCCCGGCTCTTCCCTTTTGCGGTGGATGAGCTCGGCGAGGTAGTTGCGCATCTTCTTGACCGACCGCGCCACTCCCCCGCGCGGCCCGCCGCCGTGCCGGATCATCATGCCGGCCCAGTCGCGGAAGTCGTCCTGGTCCTCGCGCGGTACGCCGAGCAGGTCGCAGATCGCGTAGATGGGGAGCGGGAAGGCGAAGTCATGGATCAGATCCGCCTCGCCCTTCTCCGCGAAGGCGTCGATGAGCTGGTCGGTCAGCTCCTGCACCCGCGGCGCGAACTCGGCCACCGTGCGCGGGGTGAACGCCTTCGACACCAGCCGCCGCAGGCGCGTGTGGTCCGGCGGGTCGATGTTCAGCAGATGTGTCATGAGCTCCGCCTTGCGCTCGCCGGGGATCCCCGTCTTCCCCTTGGCGTGCGCGGAGCCGGCGTGGTGAGCCGGGTCCTTGGACAGCCGCTGGTCGGCGAGCGCCTGCCGCGCGTCGGCGTACCGCGTCACCAGCCACGCCTCGACCCCACTGGGCAGCGACGTCCGGTGCACGGGCGAGTGCTCCCGCAGCCAGGCGTACGCCGGATAGGGATCGGTGGCGAACTCCCAGGTGAAGAGCTCGGGCGCGGGGGCGGGGGACGGCTGCTCGGACATCCTCCGACAGTATCGGCCGCTCGCGGGACCACCGCCCGGCGCCGTAACCGGGCAGGGGCCTTCGGAAGGGTCAGCCGGTGTGGTGCTCCGCCGAGCGGATCGCGTCGCGGTAGGTGCGGGCCGCTGCCCGGAGGGCGGCTTCCGGGTCCACGCCCGCTTCTTCCGCCCGTACGGCCATGGCCAGCAGTTCGTAGCCGATGCCTTCGCCCGTGGGCAGGGGCACGTCGAGGTCCGCGTGGCGGACGCGGGAGGAGAGCTTCGCGGCGAGGGCGAGGCCGGGCTGGCCGAGGGGGACGCCGTCCGTGGCCGACTCGCGCTGCTTCTCGATCGCCTTCGTGCGGAGCCAGTGCGCCTTGACGTCCTCGGGGGTCTCGGCGGTGTCGTCGCCGAAGACGTGCGGGTGGCGGTGGATGAGCTTCTCGACGATCGTGCCGGCCACGTCGTCGATCGAGAAGGGCTCCTCCGGGTCGTCCTGCGCGATGCGCGCGTGGAAGACGACCTGGAGGAGTACGTCGCCGAGCTCCTCGCGCAGCTCCTCGCGGTCGCCGTCCTCGATCGCCTCGACCAGTTCGTACGCCTCCTCGATGCCGTACTTCGCGAGGCCCTTGTGGGTCTGCTGCGAGGACCACGGGCATTCGAGGCGGATGCGGTCCATCACCTGCACCAGGTCCAGGAGGCGCGCGCCCGGCAGGTCGTACGAGCCGGGCAGCAGCTCCAGGTTCGGCATCTGGACCCGGCCCGAACCGGCCAGCCTCGCCAGGCCGTCGGTGAGGGCCTGGTCGCCCTCGCCGGACGGCAGCACGACCACCGTGCGGTCGCCCTCGCAGGCGTCGACCAGCTCCTGGGCGGTCGGAGCCGCGTGCTCGACCGCCACGCCGGCCTCGCGCAGGTACGGCAGCTGCGGGTGGCCCGCGTCGGCGCACAGCACCAGGTCGGCGGCGCGCAGCGTCTGCCACGCGGGCCAGGACAGCAGCCCGGGCGCGACGCGGTGGCTGGCGGTCAGGAGGACGATGCGCCCCGGGGCGGCCGGTGCGGGGGCGGGTGCGGATGCTTCGCTGGTCACCTGTCGAACGTACCTCGCCGGTACGACACCCCGGGGGGCCGGGCGGCTATGCGCCCGCCTCGGGTGCCTGCGGCGCCGCCTCTTCCTTCGTCACCTGGGTGATCCACGGGGTCTTGTAGTCGCCCAGCTGCATCTTCTGGTCGTCCCACGTGCCGTACCGCGGGTTCACGTCGATGTGGAGCGCCTTGGACGCGGCGATGAACGCCTCGTTGACCTTCTGCTGGCCCTCGGGGGTGTTCGTCGCGCCGATCTTCTCCGCCAGCTTGCCCACCAGCACGTCCCTGCGCAGGGCCTCGTCGATCTGGTCCGGGGACACGCCGCGCTGCTGGAGGTACATGGCCGCGAGCTGCTCCTCACCGCCCGCCTGTCCGGCCGCTTCCGCCCGCGCCCGCTGGATCTCCTTGCGGCTGGCGCTCACGCCCGCGTCCTCGGCCGCGCGCTGCACGATCCGGTTCACGATGAGGTCGTAGAGCTTGGCGCGGCCGAGCTGCCCGGTCGAACTGATCATCTGGGCGGCCTGCGGCGATGTCTGCTGGGCCTGGCGTACGTCCTTGACCTGCGCCTGGAGCGCGGAGACCTCGATACGGCCACCGCCGACGACGGCCGCCGCCCCAGGATGCGCCTCGTTGCCGCACGCGGCGAGGAACGGCGCCGCGACCAGGAGCGCGGCGGAGACGGAGAGCGCGGTGCGACGGCGGCGGTGCAAAGGGTGCCTCCCGGCGGTGATCGTGCGGCATAGCAACGAAAGTGCGACGAACGACCTTGCGGTGATCGATGTTAGGCAGTCGGAGTGGTCCGGGCCACTGATTCGCCCAACGATTCGTTCGTGTTCGTGGATGCGCTGTCCCGGGAGTCGGGAGCGGGACCGCCGAGCATGATCATGCGGGAGACGACGAAGGTGATCGGGATCGCCGCGGCGGCCGCGATCAGCGGGGCGTACGTACTGTTCAGCCGCAGGACGTCCACGAGGAGATACACACCGGCTGTGGTAATCACGAAGTTCGCCGCGTTGGTGAGCGGGAAGAGCAGGAACTTCCGCCAGGTGGGGCGCGTGTTGTAGGTGAACCGGCAGTTGAGGAAGAACGAGCCGGTCATGCTGAGGGCGAAGGCCAGGACGTGCGCGCCGACGTACGGCAGCCAGGGCAGCAGCAGCAGGTAGCAGGCGTAGTAGGTCCCGGTGTTCACCACTCCCACCAGGGCGAACCTGACCAGCTGGCGACGGATCATCGGCGTACGAGCTCCCGGCCCCGCAGGTGGGCGGGCGCGACGGGCGCCGGCTCCACATTGGTCGCCTTCACCAGGAAGTGCGGTCGGCGCTTCACCTCGTAATAAATGCGTCCGACGTATTCGCCGATCACGCCGATCATCAGCATCTGCACTCCGGCGAGCGCGGTGACGGCGACGAGCAGGGTGACGAAGCCGGGGGTTTCCACTCCGTTCACGAGGGCGACACCGACAATCCACGTCGAATACGCCATGGCGACGGCAACCAGGAGCAGACCGAGATAGAGGGCGATCCGCAGCGGTTTGTCGTTGAAGGAGATGAGGCCGTCGAGTCCGTAGTTGAGAAGCTTGGAGAAGGTCCATTTCGAACGGCCCTCTTCGCGTACGGCATTCTCGTACTCGAAGGTGACGGTGCTGAATCCCACCCAGGCGAACAGGCCCTTGGAGAAGCGGTTGTACTCGGTGAGTTCCAGTACGGCGTCGACGCTGCGGCGGGACAGCATGCGGAAATCTCCGACGCCGTCGACGAGCTCGACGTCGACCAGGCGGTTGATGAGCCGGTAGTACGCACGGGCGGTAAGCGTACGCGTGACCCGGTCGCCTTTCCTGGTACGGCGGGCAATGACCTGGTCGAAGCCCTGCTCGTGCAGCGCCACCATGCGGCGGACCAGTTCCGGCGGGTGCTGGAGGTCGGCGTCCATGATGACGACCGCGTCGCCGGAGGCGTTGCGCAGACCGGCCAGCATCGCGGCCTCCTTGCCGAAATTTCGGCTGAAGGAGACATAGCGCGCGCGGTGATCGGATTTCGCGATCTCCTGAAGAATCGCGAGCGTGCCGTCCTTGCTTCCGTCGTCGACATAGACCAGTTCGACGGGGTGGCCGAGACTTCCGAGCTCTTCTGTCACGTGCTCGTGGAAGCGGCGGACGATCTCCTCTTCGTTGAAGCACGGGACGACGATCGAGATGAGCACGGCTCTCTCCTCCAGGCAGTCAGCTCAGCGAAGAACAGCCGTCGGAAATGGCGGAGTCCGACTTTCCACATGACGTGTCGGCAACCAGTGCGTGAACTCACCGCGCCCTGTGCGTTTTCGGGCTGTGGCGGTGTCATTGAGATCTCTTTTTCCGTCACATGCTGGCTTATTCGGTATCGGGCGCAGTAGAAGGATCACCATGTCGATTGCGGAAGCGGCCAGAGGCCGTGCGGCGGCGCTGTCCGCGCTGATCACGGTGGTCTCGGTGGGCGCCGGTGACGCGATCGCCCGTTCCTTTCCCTTCGGACCGCGCACGCGCGCCGTGAACGACCTCGGCAACCAGTTCGTGCCGTACCACGCCCGTCTGTGGGACCTGCTGCACGGGCGCGCGGACGGCGGGGTGCTGCTCAACTGGCAGTCCGGGTACGGCACGAGCTTCCTGCCCGACATCGGTACGTACGTCAGCAGCCCTTTCGCGCTGCTCGTCGGGCTCTTCCCGCGCGACGGGATCGACCTGGCCGTGTATGTGATCACCGTCCTGAAGATGGCCGCCGCGGCGGCCGCGATGACCGTGCTCCTGCTCGCTCTTGGACGCGGGGGCGGGAGTGCGAGCGGGCGCGGGGGCCCGTGGTGGGCCGCCGGGGTCCTGGGGGCGTCGTACGCGCTGTGCGGGTGGGCGGTCACCGAGGCCGTCTACAACCCGATGTGGATGGACGGCCTGATCGCGTTCCCGCTGCTGTGCCTGGTGGGCGAGTGGGCGCGTACGGGCCGCCACCGCGTCCTGGGCCCCGTGATCGTGGCGCTGGCGTGGGCGGCGAACTTCTACACGGCGTACATGGCGACCCTCGGGGCCGCGCTGGTCCTCCTGCTGCGGCTGCTGACCGACGACCGTTCCGTGCCGGTACGGGAGCGGCTGGGCGTGCTGCTGCGCGCGGCCGGCACCACGCTGCTCGGGATCGGACTGGCGGCGCCCCTGCTGGCCGTCGTCTTCCTCGGGTCGAAGCACGCGTACCCAGGCTGGACGCGGGAGTTCGCGCCGTCGGGATGGACCGACGTGTTCGCGCGGGCGCTCCCGGCGACGTACAGCTTCTTCACGCCCGCCGCTTTCCTCGGCACGGGCGGGCTCGTGCTCGCCGGCACCCTGCTGTTCAACCGGTCGGTGCCCGGGCGCGAGCGGCGGGCGTGGACGCTGCTCGTGGTCGCGGTGGCGGTGTCGATGCAGTGGGGGCCGACGCATCTGGTGTGGCACGTCTTCGCCACGCCGAACGGCAGCCCGTACCGGCAGACGTTCGTGCTGGCCGGGGTCCTTGTGGCAGCGGCCTGGGTGTCGCTCTCGTACGGCTGGCCGGGGCGGCGGGCGCTGCTCGGCGGGACGGGCGTGGTCGCGCTGCTGGCCGTGGGCGCGGCGACGAGCCCCCGGATCACGTCGTGGACGTATCCGCTCGTGGTGACGGGGGTGGCGGCGACCGTGGGGGCGGTGCTGCTGGCGGGGCGCGGCGGGGCCCGGTGGGGCCGGATGCCGGCCGTGGCCGCCGCCGTGCTCCTGGCCGGCGCGCAGGTCACGCAGGCCGCTCTCACCACCGCGTACGCCGACCGGCAGCGCCTCGCCCACCTCGACGACTACGCCCCGTGGGGCACCCGCCAGCAGACCCAGGCGGACGCGGTGGCCGAAGCCGACGGGTGGCCCGCCTACCGGACCGAGCCGGGCCGTGAACCGACCACCGCCAACGACCCGTTGACCGTGGGGGGTCAGGGTGCGGCGTACTACAGCAGCCACACCCCCGGCGTCCTCACCCGCACGCTCGCCGCTCTCGGCGCCGGCTGGACGTCCAACGGCCGCGCCGTCCAGAGCCTCGACAACCCCGTCACCGACGCCCTCTTCTCCGTAGGCGCCCGTGTCCACATGCCGCGCGACCCGCACCACGGCTGGTCACGGCCCGACGACCGCGAGGTGACGGTCACCCGCGCGGCGGTCCCGCGCCTGGTCACCGTGCGTCCGCCCGGCCCCGAGCCGCGCTTCGGGGCGTCCCCCTTCCGCAACCAGGAGAAGCTGCTGGGCGCCCGCGTCTACACCCTCCCGCGCACCACCCTGCGCGGCGCCACGCTGACCGCCACCTGCCCCGCCCTCGCCGAGGTCTTCCTCTGGGCCCCCGGCTTCTCCGGTACGGCGCGGCTCGGCGGTGCTCGCGGCGCCGGTGCCGGTACGGAGGCCGAGCTGCGCGGCAGCGTGCCCGCGCGGCGGGCCGCGATGCAGCCGCTCGGCGCCGTACCGCGCGACGGCCGCGTCGCCGTCGCGCTGAAGGGCACCGGCGCCGGCAGCCTGCCGCGCGAGAGCGTCGGCTGCCTGGACCGGGACCGGCTGGCCACCGCCGTGGACCGCCTCCGGTCGGGCGGCGCGACCTCGGTGCGGGTCACCGACAGCGGTGTCCGGGCGGCGCTGCCGCCCGGCGCCCGGGGAACGGCGGTGCTCGCCGTGCCGCGGATCGCCGGCTGGAGCTGCGGTACGGACGGCGCGAAGGCGCGGCCCGCCGGCTCCTACCTGGGGCTCGTCGCCGTACCCCTCGACGGCGGCGGCAACGGCGGCGGTTCGCGCGAGGTGACCTGCGCGTTCAGTCCTCCCGGGCTGAAGACCGGCGGGCTCGTCGGCGGGCTGTCGCTGCTCGTGCTCACCGCGCTGGGCGTCGTGCCCCGGGCCCTGGCACGGCGTCGCACGAGCCACACGAAGACTTCACCCGAGGACCACCGGCTCGTGGCCCGCACGGTGTGAGCCCGGGCGTACGGTCGGCGCCTGCCCCCCACCCACAGGACCGAGCCCAGAGGCGAATCCCCCATGCCATCTCTGCTGAGCAACCGGCTGACGAAGTGGGCCCTGCGCCCCGTCGCCGCGCTCGTCGACCAGCGCATCTCACGTCACACCGCGGGGCTCCGCCGTGAAGTCGCCGAACTGCGGCGCAAACAGCACGGCCTCGGCATGCTGCTCGACCGCACCGGTCGCGGCCAGCACCGCATGCCGACGCCCGAACAGATCGACACGCTCGTGCGCGAGGTCGCCGCCACCACGGACGCGGGCGAGCGCGCCCGCCGCAATGTGACCGTCGCCTACCGCAATGTGGTGGCCCTGGAGGCGCTGGGCGTCGGCCGGATGGCGGGCGGTACGTCCAACGTGTGCGGCAAGCTCGCCACGGTCCCGCTGCTCGCTCGGCCGCGGGGCGGGAACGGCGACGTACTCGAAGTGCTCGAAATCGGCACGCTGCACGGACTGTTCGCGGCCGCCCTGATGCGGATGCTGCACCGCACGGGCATCGAGGCGACGCTGACGATCGTCGACCCGCTCGCCGGCTCGCAGCTCCAGCCGGGCACCTCCGACTACGAGGAACCGACGGGGACACCAGTGCGTGAGGACGTCGTACGGGCCAACCTGGCGCTCGGCGGCGGCCGTCCCGGCACCGGCGCGCGGATCCGGAAGGGCTTCTCGGGGGACCCGGCGGTGCGGGCGGAGGTCTCCGACCGGAAGTACGGCGTGATCGTCGTCGACGGCGACCACTCCTTCGAGGGCGTACTCGCCGACCTGGAGTGGGCGGAGCTGATCGCCGCGCCGGACGCCGTCGTCGTTCTCGACGACTACGGCGACGCCCGCTGGCCCGGTGTCAAGGACGCGCTGGACAAGCACCTGGCGGGCGGCGACAGCCGGCTCACCCTGGTGGGCCGGGTCGCCACGTCCGCCTTCCTGCGGGCGGGCTGACCGGGAGCACGGGCCCGCGTCGCCGTCGGCTCAGGCGCTGCGCATCCGCTGGTGGCGGTCGAGGGCGCGGCGGACCTCGGACGGGAGCTGGTGGTACGGCCCGTACGCCAGCTCCGCGTCGTACAGCAGGCTCTGCAACTGCGCGTGCGCGGCGGCGTGGTCGCCCATCGCGAGGAGCAGGTTCGCCGTGCGGTGGCGGATGTCGAAGGCACGGGCGGTGGCCTCCGTCGGCGCGCCGCCGCTGCCGTACTGGTTCTCGTAGTACGGAAGAAGGCTCCGGTACTCGGCGAGCGCCGCGGCCGGTTCGCCGAGCTGTTCGAGGCACTGCGCAGCGTCGTAGCGGAACTGGAGCGCCTGCAAATCGGCCAGGCCCGCCTCGGCGGCCCGGTCGTCGGCGAGGCGGCGCAGCTCGGGCAGGGCGCGGCGGTACTGGCCGTCGTCCAGCAGTGTCGCGGCGTACTGCTTGCGCAGGATGCGGACCACCGGGGAGCGCTCGCCGTGCTGGGCGGCGGCGGCCGGGAGGATGCCGCCGAGGATGTCGACGGCCTGGGTGATGCGCCCCTCGCCGAGGAGCTGCTTGACCTCGTCGACGGCGCTCGCGACGTCCGGCTGCGCCTGCACGGGGGTGGGCTGGGCGACGGGCGGCGCGGTGGCGCGGTCGGGCCAGGGGGCGTGCGGGCGCAGGAAGGGGCGGGTGGGGTCGAGCGGCCCCGACGGTACGCCGCCGTGCGCCGGCAGCAGCGGGACGAGCGCCTCGTAGACCTCCTGGGCGGAGGAGGGGCGGTGCTGCGGGTCCTTGGCGAGCAGCCGCAGGACGAGGGCTTCGAGCGGCTCGGGGACGTCCTGGCGGAGCTGGCGCACGGGCAGTGGCGGCTCGTACAGGTGGCGGTGGAGGACCCCCAGGACGGTCGATCCGGCGAAGGGGACGTTGCCGCTGAGCAGTTCGTGGAGCAGGACACCGAGTGCGTAGAGGTCGGTGTACGGGCCGACCGCGCCGCCCATCGCCTGCTCGGGGGCCATGTACGCGGGGCTGCCGATGGGCGAGCCGGTGTGGGTGAGGCGGGTGGTGTCGGTGTCGAGGACGGACGCGACGCCGAGGTCCAGGACGGTGACGGTGCCCTCGGGCTTGACCATGACGTTGCGCGGTTTGAGGTCGCGGTGGACGATCGGCACGGCGTGCACGGCGGACAGCACGGCGCACAGCTGCGCGGCGACCGAAACGGCCCAGGGCCACGGGTACGGGTCGTGCTCGGCCAGGTGGTCCGCGAGGTCGGCGCCCTTGACGTACTGCATGACCAGGTAGAGGTCGTCGTTGTCGCTGCCCGCGTCGTGGACGGTGACGAGCCCCGGGTGGTCGACCTGGGCGGTGACGCGGCACTCGCGCACGAAGCGGCGGCGCATCTCCTCGGCGGCGGTGGCGGCGGCCATCCGGTCGGGGCGCAGCAGCTTCACCGCGACGCGGCGGTCGAGGCGCTGGTCGTACGCGGTCCAGACCTGGCCCATGCCGCCCTGGCCGACGACGGTGGACAGCTCGTACCGCCCGGCGATGATCCGTCCGTTCACCGGTCCTGGTCACCCCGCTGGTCCTTGCGCAGGAGGTCGCTGAGCTCGTCGAGCTCGGCGCGGACCTGGTCCACCCGGCGGGGCTGCGGCTGGGGGTGCTGGGGCTGGTCGTGCGGCTCGTGGTGGTAGTGCGGGTGCGGCTGCTGGGCGGGCGGCTGCTGCTGGGGCTGTTGCGACAGCGGGTTCGGGGCCGGGTTGACCACGGGGGTGCTCGCGTACGGGTTCGGGTAGCCGTACTGCGGCGGGGCGGCCTGCTGGGGAGCGGCCTGCTGCCCGTACGGGGTCTGCTGGGCCTGCTGGGCGTACGGCCCGTAGGGGGCGCGCGGGCCGGTCACGGCGGGCGGGCCGCCGATGTCCCGCAGCCGTGCGTAGTGGCGGATGTCGAAGACCAGGAAGTACCCGGCGCTCACGGCGCCGAGGAGCAGGACGAACGACAGGGCCATGTCGGTCCGCGCATCGCCTTCGGGCAGCGACCCGACGACGGCGAAGGCCGCGATCGCCGCCGGGATGCTCCCCCACGCGGCCACCCAGTCGAACCACCGCCCGCGCACGATCGCGATGCGCAGCAGCGGGATGCAGGACAGCATGCCGCAGCTGAAAACGGCACAGATGGGGAACAGCACACGCATGGTGATGACGACGCCGTCAGTGCGGACTGGCGGCGTGGTGCCGGAGCCGTGCATGGCTGCTCCTGAAGACCTGGTGAGACGTACTGGGGACACTCGGTGCGGTTGAGCGCTTTGAGCGTATACACCGACACCGACAACAGCCCACGGGTTGTACGGATCCGATGTGGCGCGGCTCACGCCCCGTCTCACTCGGGGCGTACGGTCCCGTCCGTCAGACCGTCGTACAGCCCTTGCACGAGCTGTTCGCCGAGGCGTGCCGCCTGGCGCAGCGCGTCCTCGAACTCGGCCAGTGCGCGGAAGCGTTCGCCGTACTTCCGCTGGTCGGAGAGCGGCAGCCGGGGCAGTTGGAGGCGGCGCACGTCGAGCCGGGTCGAGGTGGAGGCGTAGCTGCTGGCCTGGCGGTTGTTCGCGGTGCCGCGCAGGAATCCGGCGAGGAACCAGGCGTCGAGGGCCGCCGGATCCGGGCGCAGGAGCTGAAGGCTGCGGCCGAGGGCGGCGCCGGCGGTGGCCTCGTCGACGACCCGGGCGACCGAGCCGCCGCCGAGCACGGGCACGACGACGTCGCCCGCCTCGACGAGGACGGGGTCCTCCGCCGGGCCTTCGGGGAGAGATCCGGAGGGTGCCGTTCCGGCGAGTACGTCCTGTTCGGTGAGGACCGGCTTCCCGGAACCCGCTCCCGCGCCGCCCGCGCGCAGCACGAGGGCGCCAACCCTGGCGAGTTCGCCGACGGTGGTGGTGGGCCAGCGGGACGGCTGCGCGGACTCGCCGGTGGTGGGCGTGAGTTCGGTGGTCTGCCGCAGTGTCTCGGCCAGCCGCTCCCGTACGCGCGCGAGTGCGGCGGCGTCGCCGCCCGCGGCCGGGGGCGGCAGATGCCGGGCGGGGGCGAGGTCCACGTCGTCGCCGAGCAGCTCGATGACGGACACCGAACGGCTGACACCGGGTCGTTCCTCGACGGTGCCGTCGCGGTCGAACGCCTGCCAGGTGTCGAGAACGGTGCTGTGCAGGGACTGCCAGTCGAGCTTGTCGCGGCCCGCGGCGGAGAGGTCACCGGTGTCGACGAGCAGCACTTCGGGGGAGGGGCGGCCGGCGGGCGCGGGCTTGCGCAGCACCCACAGGTGGAGCGGGATGCCGTACGGGGGCGCGGCGCCCGCGGGCAGTGAGACAACGGCGCGCAGGGCTCCCCGGCGCAGGAGGTCGGCGCGGATGCGCCGGCCGGAGCGGCGGGAGGCGGCGGCGGGGGGCATGAGCAGGACGGCGGTGCCGCCCTCGCGCAGCCGGGCTAGGGCGTGCTGGACCCAGGCGAGTTCGGACTCCGTACGGGCCGGGAAGCCGTACTCCCAGCGAGCGTCGTACGCCAGCTCGTCGTGGCCCCAGTTGCGTTCGTTGAACGGCGGGTGGCACAGCACGGCGTCGGCGGCGAGGCGCGGGAACGCGTCGGCGCGCAGTGAGTCGGCGGCGGCCACCCGCACTTCGGTGCCGCCGCACTCGGTCTGGAGGGCGAGGCGCAGAGCGGCGAGGGCGGCCAGGTCCGGGTCGGCCTCCTGGCCGTGGACGGCCCGGCCTTCCGGGGCGCCCGCGGCCCGGGTGTCCGCGGCCCGGTCGCCGGTGGACCTGGTCCCGGGGCTCCGCACGGCGGCGCGCAGCAGAGTGCCGGTGCCGCAGGCGGGGTCGAGGACGGTGCGGGGGTCGCCGGCGAGGGCGGCCATCAGAGCGGCCGGGCCCGGCGGCGTGAGTGTGTACTGGCGCGGGTTGGCGTCGAGGTGGCGTCCGAGCAGGAACTCGTACGTCTGACGCGTTCCGCACTCGGCGGCCAGCTCGGCGGTCGCGCGCAGCAGGGGCACGGAGGCGGCCAGTTCGGCCGAGCCCGGGGTGTGAACGGCCCGGTCGGGGCCGAAACGGGGGGTGAGGATCTCCTCCAGGGCGGGCGGCAGGAGGAGGGCGAGCTTCTCGTCGGAGACGGCGGAGAGCTGGAGCCACGCGGTCGGCCTGTCGCGTACGAGCAGGAGTGCGCACCCGGCGTGGATCAGGGCCTGGACGGCGCCCGCGGGGTGGCCGGCGAGCTGCTGCCAGACACGCTCCCGCAGGGGTACTTCGGCGATTTTCCCCTGGTCACGCAGCCACTGCTCGACTTCGGCGAGGGCGAACGAGGGGCTCGTCTCGGTGCCGCCCACGGGCCTGGGGAAGTCGGGGTGCCGGCGGCGCCAGTTGCTCACCGCGGCGCGGCCGACTCCGGCGAGCCGCGCGATTCCGGCGGCGGTCACCTCTGCTGCGTTGTCCGACACCGGCCGGCTCCCCTCGTACACCTGCGCCTGCTTGTGGCACGAGCATACCGGTGCACTCAAGAGAGACCCCTTCACGTCGTGAATCTCAATCCATGCGTGAATCGTGTTGACTCGGTTCACAAGCTCTGCTGTGATTAACCCATCGCAGCAGGACGGGGCGGCAAGGCAGTCCCGAACACACCTTGTCCGGAGGACAACCATGTCTCAGTACACGCAGCAGCCGCAGTTCCCGCAGGCTCCGACGCCGGCCGCTCAGGCCCGCAACGGCCTGGGCACCGCCGCCCTGATCCTCGGCATCATCGGCGCGCTGTCCGGTCTGGTCCCGTTCCTGTTCTGGCTCGCCGGAATCCTCGGCGTCATCGCCCTGGTCATGGGCCTGGCCGGCCGGGGCCGCGCCAAGCGCGGCGGCGCCACCAACAAGGGCGTCGCCCTGACCGGCGCCATCCTGGGCCTGGTCTCCCTGATCCTGTCGGTGGTCGGCGCGGTGATCCTCTTCAAGGCCGTGGACGACGCGGTGAAGGACCTCGACAAGGCGACCAGCAGCTCCTCGGCGGGCACGGAGTCGTCCGACGGCTCGGCCAAGGGCAAGAACAAGGGCAAGAACAGCGGCAAGGGCGCCGGGACGAGCGGCGACAGCGGTGCGGACTCCCAGACGCTGGAGGCCGGCGACTCGGCCGTCTACGACGACAAGCTGACCCTCACCATGTCCGCCCCCGCGGCGTACACCCCGGGCGAGTACTCGATCGGCCACACCAAGGGCAACAAGGCGTACAAGGTCACCCTCGTCATCGACAACGCCGGCAAGGAGAAGTTCGACGCCGCCCTCGTCACGACCGAGGCCCGCGCCGGCGAGGAGGGCGTGAAGGCCGAGCAGATCTTCGACGACAAGGTCGGCGAGGTCTTCACGGGCACGGTCATGCCGGGCAAGAAGGCCACCGTGGTGTACGCCTTCGACACCCCGGCCGACGCGAAGAACCTGGTCGTCGAGGTCTCCCCCGACTTCTCCCACGACGCGTCGCAGTGGGAGCTGAAGCTCTGACCACCGGCACCACCTGTATCACCAGGACCGTCCGGCCCACTCGCGCACCCCCTGCGAGCGGGCCGGACACTGTCGTGCGCCCCTCATGCGCCCGTCATGCGCTTCAGCGTCCGAAGCGGGCCGGGGCCTCGGTGGGACCGCCGCCCTTCGGCAGCCGCTCGTCCGGGCACCGCGACAGCACCCGCTTCATGGCGTCCCGCTCGGCGCCCGTCACCCACAGCTCGTACTTCTTCTTCACCGCCACCTGCCGCGCCACGTACACACAGCGGTACGCCTTGTTCCCGGGCAGCCAGGTCGCCGTATCCCCGTCGCTCTTGCGGCGGTTGGCGGAGGAGTCGACGGCGAGCAGGTTCAGCGGGTCGTTGGCGAAGGCCACGCGCTTGCGGACTCGCCACTTCTGTGCGCCCTTCTGCCAGGCGTCGGACAGCGCCACCACATGGTCGATGTCCACCTTGCTGCGCCCGCGCACGAACTCCACGCGCCGGCCGGTGTACGGGTCCTCGGTCAGCGTCCCGGCGGTGACCCGGCAGCCCGTGCCGCTCCCGCCGCTCCTGAGCCGCACGTCGGCCAGGTCCCGCTTCAGTATGTCGTCGCGCGTGCCGCACCCGTTCTCGTCGGTGTCGGCCCAGGCGCTGCCGAACGCCTCCCGCTCGTAACCGGTTCTGGGGGCGCGCCCCTTGACCGTGAGCCCCTCGGTGGCCGCGAGAGCCGATCCGGCGGGGCCCGACGCCTGTCCTCCCCCGCTCCCACCCGTCTCCTCCGGGGTGCAGCCGGTGACGGCGAGGGCGGCGGACAGGGCGGCGGCGGGGAGGGCTGTCCTGAGCGTACGTATCCGTATCAAGGCGGTCCGTCCTGGCAGGTGGGTCTGCATGCCCCCAGAGTCCCACGGCGCCCACCGGATCTTGCCCGCGCCCGGCGCGCTATCCCCAACTGCGGCCCGCCGCAGGGGAATAGCCCGCGTCGCTCAGCGCTTGACCCTGTCGCGTGCACGTGATCAACGACAGAGACACGGGAACTATCGACAGGGGCGGGACACATGAATTCCAGGAGTTCCGGCATTTCCATTCGCCGTACGGGTGTCGCGCTGCTCTCGGCAGCCGCGCTGGCGGCTCTGCCGGTCGTCGGATCACAGGCTCCGACCGGATCCGCCGCCGCCGCCGCGGCCGAGCGACACGGCCGTACGGCCTGGCAGGGCGGCTGGGCGACATCCCCGCAGCCACCCACCGCGCCCTTCGGCCCCAACTGGTCCGAGCAGGGCTTCTCCAACCACACCCTCCGCCAAGTGGTCCGGGTCAGCAAGGGTGGCACCAAGGCCCGCATCGAGCTGTCCAACCGCTACGGCAGGACACCACTGCGCATCACCGGGGCCACCGTGGCCCGCACCGGCAAGGGTGCCTCGGTAAAGGCCGGTTCGGTGCGCCCGCTGTCGTTCGGCAAGGCGCGGTCGCTGACGATCCCGGCCGGCGCCACGGCGTACAGCGACGGAGTGCCGTTCAGAACCGAGGCGCTGGAGTCGGTGACCGTCACCCTGTATCTGGCCGCGCCGACCGGCCCCGCCACCTTCCACACGGCCTCCTCCGCCACCAGCTACCGGGCCGACGGCGACCACCGCTCGGACCGCGACGGTTCGGCGTTCAAGGAGACCAGCAACTCCTGGTACTACCTGACCGGCGTCGAGGTCAGCGGCGGGGACCGGGCGGCACGCCGGGACGGTGTGGTGGCGTTCGGCGACTCCATCACCGACGGCGTCGGCTCCGGCCTGAACACGGACAACCGCTACCCCGACGAGCTGGCGGAACGTTTCGCCGCCGCCGGGAAGCCGCGCAGCGTCCTCAACCACGGCATCGGCGGCAACCAGGTCACCAACGACACCTTCTGGGCCGGGGAGAAGGGCATCGCCCGCTTCAAGAAGGACGTACTCAGCGAGCCGAACGTCGGCACGGTCATCGTGCTGGAAGGCATCAACGACATCGGCGGGAGCGGCTGGCAGGGCTTCCCCGGCGGCCCCACGCCCGAGGTGTCGGCCGAGCGGCTGATCGAAGGTCACCGTTCGCTGATCCGCCAGGCCCACGCCAAGAACATCAAGGTGGTGGGCGCGACCCTGACGCCCATCAAGGGCTCGCTCTACGACGACAAGGACGGCGTCAACGAGGCCAAGCGCAACGCGGTCAACCACTGGATCCGTACGTCGGGTGAGTACGACTCGGTGGTCGACCTGGACCGGGCCCTGGCCGACCCCAAGGGAGGTATGCGCGTCGCCTACGACTCCGGCGACGCCCTGCACCCGAACGACGCCGGGTACCGCGTGATGGCCGAGGCGCTGGACCTCGACACGCTCTGACGGACCCGTCGGCCGTGCCCGCGACGCGGGCACGGCCGGCATCACTACCCCAGGATCGTCGTGAGGAACTCGCCCGTCCAGGACAGCAGTTCGCGGCCCACGACCGGCTTCCCGCCGATCTGGCCGGTGGTCGGGCGCGGCACCAGGATCTGGTGCGTGGCCGGCTTCATGACCGTGCGCGGGTAGAGGCGCTTGAGGCGCAGCTCCTGGGACTCGCGCAGTTCCACCGGGCCGAAGCGGACGTTGGGCCCGGCCAGGGTGATGTCCGCGACGCCGCAGGCCCGCGCCAGCATCCGCAGCCCGGCGACCAGCAGCAGGTTCTCCACCGGCTCGGGGAGCTTGCCGTAGCGGTCGGTGAGTTCTTCCCGTACGGCCCTGATGTCGTCCTCGGAGTTCGCCGAGGCGATCGCCCGGTACGCCTGGAGACGCAGCCGCTCGCCCGGCGCGTAGTCGTGCGGCACGTGCGCGTCCACCGGCAGCTCGATCTTCACCTCCAGCGGCGGCTCCTCCTCGGCCTGGCCGTCCACCGCCGCCCGGTAGTCCGCGACGGCCTCACCGACCATGCGGATGTAGAGGTCGAAGCCGACGCCCGCGATGTGCCCGGACTGCTCGCCGCCCAGCAGGTTGCCCGCCCCGCGGATCTCCAGGTCCTTCATGGCGACGTACATGCCCGCGCCCATCTCGGTGTGCTGCGCGATCGTCGCCAGCCGCTCGTGCGCGGTCTCGGTCAGCGGCTTCTCCGGCGGGTAGAGGAAGTACGCGTAACCACGGTCGCGGCCACGGCCCACCCGGCCGCGCAGCTGGTGGAGCTGGGAGAGACCGAAGTTGTCACCGCGCTCGACGATCAGGGTGTTGGCGTTGGAGATGTCGATGCCGGACTCGACGATCGTCGTCGAGACCAGTACGTCGAACTTCTTCTCCCAGAAGTCGACGACGACCTGCTCCAGCTGACTCTCGCCCATCTGGCCGTGCGCCGTCGCGATCCGCGCCTCGGGCACGATCTCGCGGAGCTTCGCCGCCGCCCGGTCGATCGACTCGACCCGGTTGTGGATGTAGAAGACCTGGCCCTCGCGCAGCAGTTCGCGGCGGATCGCGGCGCCGATCTGCTTCTGCTCGTACGGACCGACGAAGGTCAGCACCGGGTGGCGCTCCTCCGGCGGCGTCGTGATCGTCGACATCTCGCGGATGCCGGTGACGGCCATTTCGAGCGTACGGGGGATGGGGGTCGCGGACATCGTCAGGACGTCGACGTTGGCGCGCAGCTTCTTCAGCTGCTCCTTGTGCTCGACGCCGAAGCGCTGCTCCTCGTCGACGATGACCAGGCCCAGGTCCTTGAACTTCGTCTCGGACGAGAACAGCCGGTGGGTGCCGATGACGATGTCGACCGAGCCCTCCCTGAGGCCCTCCAGGGTCGCCTTCGCCTCGGTGTCGGACTGGAAGCGGCTGAGCGCCTTCACGACGACCGGGAACTGGGCGTACCGCTCGGAGAACGTCCCGAAGTGCTGCTGCACCAGCAGGGTGGTGGGGACGAGGACGGCGACCTGCTTGCCGTCCTGGACCGCCTTGAAGGCGGCGCGGACCGCGATCTCCGTCTTGCCGTAACCGACGTCGCCGCAGACCAGGCGGTCCATGGGGACGGACTTCTCCATGTCCTCCTTCACCTCGGCGATGGTGGACAGCTGGTCGGGCGTCTCGACGTACGGGAAGGCGTCCTCCAGCTCGCGCTGCCACGGGGTGTCCGGGCCGAAGGTGTGGCCGGGAGCCGCCATGCGCGCCGAGTACAGCTTGATCAGGTCGGCGGCGATCTCCTTGACCGCCTTCTTCGCGCGCGCCTTCGTCTTGGTCCAGTCGGCGCCGCCGAGCCGGTGCAGCGTCGGGGCCTCGCCGCCGACGTACTTGGTGACCTGCTCCAGCTGGTCGGTGGGGATGTAGAGGCGGTCGCCGGGCTGGCCGCGCTTGGCGGGGGCGTACTCGACGAGCAGGTACTCGCGTGTCGCGCCCTGGACCGTGCGCTGGACCATCTCGATGTAGCGGCCGACGCCGTGCTGCTCGTGGACGATGAAGTCGCCTGCCTGGAGCGTCAGCGGGTCGATGGTCTTGCGGCGGCGGGCCGGCATCCGGCCCAGTTCCTTGCTGGCGGTCCGCTGGCCGGTCAGGTCCGTCTCGGTCAGTACGGCCAGCCGCAGGCCGGAGTCGACGAAACCGTTGTCGATCGAGCCGCAGGCCACGTGGACGACCGACGGGGTGATCTCGGCGAGCTCCGCCTCCAGGCGGGCCGGGATGCCCTCGCCGCCGAGGACCTCCGCCGTGCGGGCCGCCGGGCCGTGGCCCTCCGTGATGTAGACGGTGCGCCAGCCGTCGGCCAGCCAGCCCTTGGTGTCGGCGAGCGCTCTCGCCGTGTCGCCCCGGTACGCCTCGGGGGCGTGCATGCCCAGCTTGAGCGTGTCGTCCGACAGCTCCTCGTCGGCCGCGAACGGGGCCACCGACCACCACAGCATGTCCAGCTCACGGGCCCGTTCCCGGACGTCCGCGATCCCGCGCAGCGAGGCCGCGCCCACGTCGATCGGGGCGTCGCCGCCGCCCGCCGTGGCCGCCCAGGACGCCTGGAGGAACTCCTGCGAGGTAGCCACCAGGTCCGCCGCCCTGGTCCGCACCCGCTCCGGGTCGCAGACCAGCGCCATGGAGCCCTTCGGCAGTACGTCGAGCAGCAGCTCCATGTCGTCCACGAGCACCGGGGCCAGCGACTCCATGCCCTCCACGGCGATGCCCTCGGCGAGCTTGCCGAGGAGTTCCCCCAGCTCGGGGTGGGCCTCGGCGAGGGCGGCGGCCCGCTCCCGCACGCTGTCGGTCAGCAGCAGCTCGCGGCAGGGCGGCGCCCACAGGCCGTGCTCGGCGACTTCGAGGGACCGCTGGTCGGCGACCTTGAAGTACCGGATCTCCTCGACGTCGTCGCCCCAGAACTCCACGCGCAGCGGGTGCTCCTCGGTCGGCGGGAAGACGTCGAGGATGCCGCCGCGCACGGCGAACTCGCCGCGCTTCTCGACCAGCTCCACGCGGGAGTACGCCGCTGCCGCCAGCGCCGCCGTGACCTCCCCCAGGTCCGCGCTCTGCCCGGTCCGCAGCGCCACCGGCTCCAGATCACCCAGACCCTTGACCTGCGGCTGGAGCACCGAACGCACGGGGGCCACGATCACGCTCACCGGGCCGGCGGACGGGTCGTCGGCGTGCGGGTGCGCCAGGCGGCGCAGGACGGCGAGGCGGCGGCCCATGGTGTCGCTGCGCGGCGAAAGGCGCTCGTGCGGCAGGGTCTCCCACGACGGGTAGTCGACGATCCCCTCCTCCGGCAGCAGCGTGCGCAGCGCGGCGGCCAGGTCCTCGGCCTCGCGGCCGGTCGCGGTGACGGCGAGCACGGTGCGCCCGGTCTCGCGGGCCAGCGCGGCCACCGCGAAGGGGCGTGCGGCGGGCGGGCCGACCAGGTCGATGTGCATGCGGTTGCCGTCGGTGGCGGCCTTCACCGCTTCGGCGAGCGCCGGGTCTCGTACTACGGCATCCAGCAGACCGTGCAGGCTCATGAAGGGTTTCCGTCCGGGTAACGAGGTGACGAGGTGGACAACGCGAAGGGCCCGACACGTCTCACGGGCCGGGGGCTCCAGCCTACGACGCGGGTGCGTCACCCGCGCGAGGGAAGGCTGTGACTCGGACGGCCGCACGCGCGCCGATGTGCCTCTTGCTCCAGGTCATGGCGGCCCGGCCAAGACAGCGGCCCGGCCCCGGAGTGTCCGAAAGGAACACTCCGGGGCCGGGCCCGTCACCGCACCACGTGCACCACCGCCGCGGGCTACTCCGTGGCGATCGCGTTCAGTACGTTCATCCGGCCCGCCCGGAACGCCGGGATCAGGGCCGCGAACAGTCCGACGAAGGCCGAGCCGACGAAGACCGTGATGATCGTGGGCCACGGGATCTCCAGGACCCCGAGCCCCTCCAGTGCCAGCAGCTTCTGGGCCGCCGTGCCCCAGCCCATGCCCAGGCCGAGGCCCAGCAGGGCGCCGAAGAGGGCGATGACGACCGACTCCAGCCGGATCATGCGGCGCAGCTGGCGGCGCGAGAGGCCGATGGCCCGCATGAGGCCGATCTCCCTGGTCCGCTCGACGACCGACAGGGCGAGGGTGTTGACCACACCGAGCACCGCGACGACGATCGCGAGGGCCAGCAGGCCGTAGACGATGTTGAGCAGCTGGCCGATCTCGTCCTTGAGGCCCTGCTTGAAGTCGGTCTGGTCCTGCACCGTGAACTGCGGGTACTTGGCCAGCGCCTTCTTGAGCCCGGCGTACGCGGCCTTCTCCTTGCCCTCCTCCGCCTTCGCGAACATGATCATGTTCGGCGGCACCCGGTCGGCCGGCAGGTACTGCCGGGCGGTCGTGATGTTGGTGTACATCGCGCCCTTGTCGACGTTCGACTCGTCCGAGGTGATCGCCGCGACCTTCAGCTTCGCGGTCTCGCCGCCCGTGAACGCGACGGTCATCGTGTCGCCGGCCTTGATGCCGTGCCGCTCGGCGTAGTCGCTGCCCACCGACATGGCGTTCTTGCCGTACGCCGCCGCCAGCTCACCGGCGACGGTCTCGCGCCGCAGGTCCTGTGCGTACGTCGGATCGGCGGCGGCCAGTTCCTCGGTCTCCTTCTTCCCGTCGGGAGAGGTCAGCTCCGCCTTGATCATCTTGTAGCCGGTGACGTGCTCGATGTGGGGCGCCGCACGCAGCGCCTTCTCGGCCGCCGGCACGATCGGGCCACTGGGACCGCTCTCGATGATGAAGTCCGCGCCGACCGACTTGTCGAGCTCCTGCGTGGCCGAGGCGACCATCGAGGACCCGACGACGGAGAGGCAGGCCACCAGCGCGAGGCCGATCATCAGTGCCGCGCCCGTCGCTCCGGTGCGCCGGGGGTTGCGCAGCGCGTTGCGCTCGGCCATCCGGCCGACGGGACCGAACATCCGCAGCAGCACGGCGCCGAGCACCCGGACCACGCCGCCCGCGAGGAGCGGACCGATGACGATGAAGCCGAGGAGGGTGAGGAGGACTCCGCCCGCGAGGAACAGCGAGCCCCCGCTCGCCTCGTCCGCCTGGGTCGTCAGGTAGAGCAGCGCCCCGCCCGCAGCGGTCAGGACCAGGCCGATTCCGGCCCGGATCCAGCCGGCCCGGCCGTCCGCCGGGGTCCCGGCGTCGCGCAGGGCGGCCATCGGGGAGACCTTGCCGGCCCGCCGGGCGGGAACGTAGGCGGCGACGACCGTGACGACGATGCCCAGGGCGAGCCCGATGACCGGCGTGGTCCAGGCCACGGTCAGGTCCTCGGTCGAAAGCTCCATGTCCATGGTGCCCATGAGCTGCATCAGGCCGACGGCGAGGCCGACGCCCGCACCCACACCGAGAATCGAACCGACGACACCCAGCAGCAACGCCTCGACCAGTACACCCCTGTTGACCTGGGCGCGGCTGGAGCCGATGGCCCGCATCAGGCCGATCTCACGGGTGCGCTGGGTGACCAGCATCGAGAAGGTGTTGACGATGAGGAAGATACCGACGAGGAAGGCGATTCCGGCGAAACCGAGCATCGCGTACTTCATCACGGCGAGGAACGAGGCGACGTCCTCACGGCCCGAGTCCGCCGCCTCCTTCGCGGTCTGGAGCTTGTACGGGCCGCCGGCCGCCCCGTCGAGCGTGCCCGCGAGCCGCTGCTTCAACGCGGTGTCGCTCACGCCCTCTTCGGCGGTCACGGAGACGTGGGTGAAGGCGTCCGACCGGCCCAGCAGCTTGCTCTGCGCGGTCGCGGTGTCGAAGTAGACGACGGTCGCGCCCGGGTTGGTCATCTTGAAGGACGCGATGCCGGAGATCCGGGCGGTGATGTCACCCGTGACCGCGATGGTGCGCAGCTCGTCACCGAGCTTCAGGCCGTTCTTCTCGACGGTGTCGGCGTCGACCATCACCTCGGTGGGTCCGCGCGGGGCGTGCCCGGAGGTGATGTCCATCGACTTGAGGTCGTTGCGCGTCCAGTTGCCGGCGATCGTCGGCGCGCCGCTCTCGGAGCCCATCCTCTTGTTGTCAGCGTTGACCACGGTCACCGACATGCTGACGACGGCGCCTTCGGCGGACTTCACGCCGTCCGCCTTCGTCACCTGCTGGACGAGCGAGGCGGGCAGCGCCTCGGGCCTGCCGGTGCGCGGACCCTGGTCGTCGTCCTCGGCGGCCTTGGGGCTGACGGTGACATCGGCCGAGGTGGCGGCGAAGAGCTTGTCGAACGTGGTGTTCATGGTGTCGGTGAAGACGAGCGTGCCGCACACGAACGCCACCGAGAGCAGGACCGCGACGGCGGACAGCGCCATGCGTCCCTTGTGCGCGAGGAAGTTGCGCATGGAGGTCTTGACGACGGTCATGACGTCCGCCCGCGCGCGTCGAAGTCCTTCATGCGGTCGAGGACCTGGTCGGCGGTGGGCGAGAACATCTCGTCGACGATCCGGCCGTCCGCGAGGTACAGCACCCGGTCCGCGTACGAGGCGGCCACCGGGTCGTGCGTGACCATCACGATGGTCTGGCCCAGCTCGTCCACGGACTTGCGGAGGAAGGCCAACACCTCGGCTCCCGCACGGGAGTCCAGGTTTCCGGTCGGCTCGTCACCGAAGATGATCTCGGGGCGGGCGGCGAGCGCCCGCGCCACCGCGACGCGCTGCTGCTGCCCGCCGGAGAGCTGGGTGGGCCGGTGCTTGAGACGGTCCGCGAGGCCGACGGTCTCCACCACCCGGTTCAGCCACGCCGCGTCGGGCTTGCGGCCCGCGATGTCCATCGGCAGCGTGATGTTCTCCAGGGCGTTCAGCGTCGGCAGCAGGTTGAACGCCTGGAATATGAAGCCGATCCGGTCCCGGCGCAGCTGCGTGAGCTTCTTGTCTTTGAGCTTGGTGATCTCGGTCTCGTCGAGGTGGATCTCGCCCGAGGTCACGGTGTCCAGGCCGGCGAGGCAGTGCATCAAAGTGGACTTGCCGGAGCCCGACGGGCCCATGATGGCGGTGAACTGCCCCCGGTTGATGTCCACATCGACGTGGTCGAGCGCGACGACCCGGGTCTCCCCCGACCCGTACGCCTTGACGAGCTGCCGCGCCCTCGCGGCAACGGCCGTACGCCCTCCAGTGCCCCCGTGCCTGGGAATGGTCATAGCCGTTGTCACGGTGCGTCTCCTCAGTGTGTGATCAGGTACTTCGAGTCTGGCGGCCGGAAACCCCCCGCACACTGGTGCGCATCTCCGTATTCGCCCTGGGGCTACCCCCACCCGCCGAGGTGCGGCGGCCCGTAAGAACAAGCTAAGGAACGGGCGCGTTCTCCTCGTCCTCCACCGGGACGAACGGCCCCTGGCCAGAAATGAGGAGAAGCCCCTAGGGGCTCTCCACCCGCAGGTGGACCCCGACTCGGGGCAGCCTGCACCCTCCCCCTGCGTGACCTGCAAGTGAGAAGGTGTCGGGGTCCAGATACGTGCACGGTGAAGGGATCCTGGTGAGCGGCGCCGGAAGCAGTTCGGGTGGTACCGGACCCGCCGGAAGCACGGGCAGCACAGACAACCCGGACAGCACGAACGGCACGGACAGCACGGACGGCACCAGCGCGATATCCGGAGGCGGGATATCCGGCGGCGGGAACTCCGCCGGCGGGCCGGAGAAGGCGGCCGCAGGAGCCCCCGCCGCCCCGAATGCCCGCCGCGGCCCGGTCGTGGCCGCGCTCATGCTCGGTATGGCACTGGCCGCGCTCGACGGCACGATCGTCTCCACGGCCGTCCCCCAGATCGTCGGCGACCTCGGCGGCTTCGCCGTCTTCTCCTGGCTCTTCTCCGGCTATCTCCTCGCCGTCACCGTCACCCTCCCCGTGTACGGAAAGCTCTCCGACACCTTCGGCCGCAAGCCGGTCCTGATCGCCGGCATAGCGCTGTTCCTCCTCGGCTCACTGCTCTGCGCCTGCGCCTGGAACATGGGCAGCCTGATCGCCTTCCGCATCGTCCAGGGCCTGGGTGGCGGCGCCATCCAGGGCACGGTCCAGACGATCGCCGCCGACCTGTATCCCCTCAAGGAACGCCCGAAGATCCAGGCGAAACTGTCGACCGTGTGGGCGGTGTCCGCCGTCGCGGGCCCGGCGGTGGGCGGACTGCTCGCGGCGTACGCCGACTGGCGCTGGATCTTCCTCATCAACCTGCCGGTGGGCGGCGTCGCCCTCTGGCTCGTCGCCCGCCACCTGCGCGAACCGTCCCGCCCCGAGAAGACGCGGGCACCCCGTATCGACTGGGCGGGCGCCCTGGCCGTGTTCGCCTGCGGCGGCCTGCTGCTGTTCGCCCTCGTCCAGGGCGGTGTCGCCTGGCCCTGGCTGTCCGCGCCCTCGCTCGCCCTCTTCGGCGCGAGCGCGCTGCTCGCCGCCGCCACCGTCGTCATCGAACGCCGCGCCGCCGAGCCGATCATCCCCGGCTGGGTGTGGCGCCGGCGCACGATCGCCGCCGTCAACCTGGCCCTCGGCGCACTGGGCCTGCTCATGGTGGCGCCGACGGTCTTCCTCCCGACCTACGCACAGGCGGTACTGGGCCTGGGGCCGATCGCCGCCGGCTTCGTCCTGTCGGTGATGACGCTGAGCTGGCCGCTCTCGGCGGCGCTGAGCCAGCACGCGTACAACCGCGTCGGCTTCCGCCTCACCGCGATCACCGGCATCGCCTGCGCGATGCTCGTCCTGCTCGCCTTCCCTCTCCTCCCGTTCCCCGGCGCGGCCTGGCAGCCCGCCCTGATCATGCTGCTGCTCGGCGCGGCGCTCGGCCTCTTCCAACTGCCGCTGATCGTCGGCGTGCAGTCGACGGTCGGGTACGCGGAACGCGGTACGACGACCGCCTCCGTACTCTTCTGCCGCCAGGTCGGTCAGTCCGTCGGCGCGGCCCTTTTCGGCGCGGTCGCCAACGCCACCCTCGCGTCCAGGCTCGCCTCCGCCCCCGACAGCATCCGCGACGGCCTGCCCGGCGACCTCGACTCCGTCTCGCACGCACTGGCCGACCCCGGCTCGCTCAGCGCCGAGGCGGCCGACTACCTGCGCCGGGCCGTGGACACGGCCGTCGACCACGTCTACATCGGCGCCGCGGCCGCGGCCGCCCTCGCCCTGCTCGTGCTCGTCTTCGTGGCTCCGCGCCGCTTTCCGGTCATCACGGAGGAAACACCGTCCGACTGACGGAGGACACCGGCCGACGCTCCGGCCGGTGTCCTGGTGACCGCCCGCCCGAGCGACCCTGAGGCCATTACCGCCAGTAACTATGCGCGGGCACCACATTACCCGCGGTAAGCAGCCGATCCGCCGCGCCAGTTCGTACGAAAGACTCCCCGTCGCGGATACCGCTGGGTAACGTACGCGGCCCCACCAGCGCCCCGCCGCCGCTCCACCGGCCCCGGTCGCGCTCCTCCGTGCAGTCCGCCCGGGACCCAGCCGCGCAAGGAGCAGCCCGCACATGTCGCACTACCCGGAATACCTCTACCCCTGGCAGAGTTCCCCGCCCGCCCCGCCGCTTCCCCCGCAGCCCGCCCCCGCCCACCCGGACATCCCCGGCCACCACGGCGATCTGCGCAAGCTCCGCTCGGCCTACCGCCGGCTGCGCCGGGTGGCCACGCTCACCGCCCTCGGCTACTTCACCCTCTTCCTCGTCCTCTCCGCCTTCGCGCCCGGTCTCATGGGCGGCGAGCTGCCCGGCGGCCTCAACACCGGTCTCCTGCTGGGCCTGTGCCAGCTCCCCGTCACCCTGGTGGCCATCGCCGTGTACGAGCGCTCCGCCCGCCGCCGCGTCGACCCGCTCGCCGAACACCTGCGCCGACAGGGCCGCACCGGTCGGACCGGGCGCACTGGGCGGCCCGTATGACCGGATTCAGCGACTCCGCCCAGCAGATGTCCCTCGTCGCCTTCATCGCGGTCGCCACGGTGACGCTCCTGCTGTGCGTCATGACGGGCCCCGACCGCGACGACCTCGCCGAGTTCTACACCGGCTACCGCTCCCTCTCCCCGATGCGCAACGGCCTCGCCGTCGCCGGCGACTACATCTCCGCCGCCACCGTCCTCGGCACCGTCGGCGTCATCTCCCTCACCGGCTACGACGGCGTCGTACTCGCCCTGAGCACCGCGCTCTCCCTCGTCCTCCTGATGTTCCTGCTGGCCGAACCCCTGCGCAACGCGGGCCGGTTCACCATGGGCGACGCCTTCACCCGGCGCGCGCCGAGCCGCGCCGTACGCATCACGGCGAGCGCCGTCACCCTCGCCGCACTGCTCCCGATGATGGTCGTCCAGCTCTCGGGAGCGGGCCATCTGCTGTCCTTCATCCTCGGCTTCGACGGCTCCGGTTTCCGGACCGGCTCCATCGTCCTCCTCGGCGTACTGATGATCAGTTACGCCGCCGTCGGAGGCATGAAGGGCACCGCCCTCATCCAGATCATCAAGACCGTCTTCCTGCTCGGTACGGGCGTGATCCTCGCCGCACTGATCCTCGACCGCTTCGACTGGAGTACGGCGCGACTCATCGGCGCGGCGAAAACCGGCAGCGGCGCGGGCGACGCCTACCTGCGGTCGGGCCTCCAGTTCGGCGGCAGCGAACTCGACATGATCAGCTCCGAACTCACGGTGGTACTCGGCGCCGCCTGCCTGCCGCACATCACGATGCGCATGTACAGCTCACGCGACGCCCTCGCCGTACGGCGCTCGATGTCCTGGGCGGTCTCGGCCGTGGTCTGCTTCTGCCTGCTGATCACGGTGATCGGATTCGGCGCGGCGGCACTGGCCGGCCGCGGGACGATCACCGCGTCCGATCCGCAGGGCAATACGGCGATCCTCCTGGTCGGCCAGGCGCTCGCGGGCGGCGACGCGTCGGCCCTGGAAACCCTCGTCTTCACCTCCGTCACGACCGCCATCTTCCTGACGCTGCTCGCCTCGGTGGCCGGAATGATCCTGGCGTGCGCGAATTCCCTCGCCCACGACCTCTTCGCCCACGGCATGCGCACATCACCGGCCCGTGACGGGACCGAGATGGCCGTGGCCAGAGCGGCGGCGATCGGCGTCGGCATCCCCGCGATCGGCCTGGCGGTACTGGCCCGCGACTGGAACGTACAGCCCCTGGTCACACTCTCGTTCTGCATCGGCGCGTCAGCGCTCGCCCCGGCCCTGGTGTTCAGCCTCTTCTGGCGCCGCTTCACGCGTGCCGGCCTGATGTGCACCCTCATCGGCGGCACGGTGTGCGTGATGGTCCTGATGACCGGCACCAACCTGGTCTCGGGGTCCCCGCACTCCGTGTTCCCGGCCCAGGACTTCAACTGGTACCCGTTCACCACGACGGGCCTGGTGTCCATCCCCTTCGGCTTCCTCATGGGCTGGCTGGGCTCGGTCCTGAGCCGACGCGGCGGCGGCTCGGCCGACCGCCAACGCCGCCGGTACGAGGCGGTCGAGGCGTGGATTCTCGCGGGCGCGGGCGGCGGCGGGCCGACCGGGAAGTGACGGGGGGCGGCACGCGCCGCCTCCGTGCCAGGCCATGCCATGCCCCGCCGCACATGACATCCCCCACAGAGAAATCACCGAACCCGTGGGCAACCATCCGCGAATATCCTTTTTTGCTCCTCCCGCGCGTCCGCGCGAACGGCGGACCAGCCGGACCCGGCTTCTCGCCGCTCTTCACCGGTTCTATTCTTCGGCGAAGTTGCGCGGTGTGAAGTCCTCCCACGGCGACTGCTTCCGTCACTTCTGTACGTTCGGACCCAGAGAAGGCCCCCTGTGAGTCTCCGCCGTATTCTCGCCACTGCCGCTGTCGCCGCCGTGACGACGCCCGTCGTGCTGCTCTCCGTCACCCCGGCGTTCGCCGACACCAGGCCGGCCGCGCAGGAACAGCCCGGCAAGCCCACCCTCGCCCAGCTCGAAAAGGCCGCCGCCGAGGCGCAGAGGGCCTACGACGACGCCGTGCTGGCCGAGAAGGACGGCAGGAAGGTCCTGGAAGCAGCGCTCTCCGACACCTCCCCCCTCGCCGTGGCGGCCGCCGCAGCGAAGAAGGAGGCCGCCGACGCCGCCACCGCGAAGACCGCTGCCGAGAAGGCGCTCGCCGACGCCCGGACCGCGCTCGACGCACTCCCGGAGACCGCCACCGAGGAGGAGAGGGCGGCCGCCGAGAAGGCCGTCACCGACGCCGAGGCGACGGTCAGGACCGCCGACGAGACGAAGACCGCCGCCGACGCCAGGGCCCAGACCGCCATGACCGCGCGGGACGACGCGCGGGTCGCCGCCGCCCGGCAGTACGGCCTCCTACAGAAGGCCGTGGAGAAGACCCTCGAAACCAAGACGGCCGCCGACGAGGCCCTCGCCAAGGCCAGGGAAGAAGCCGAGGACGACGGAGACGACGACAACGAGGGCGACGACGACTGCGCCCCGGCGGACCTCACCACCGTGGCGACCGGCCTGCCCTCCAAGGTCGTCGCGGGCGAGTGGGTCACCTTCCGGCTCCGCGTGACCAACGAATCCGCCCAGACCATGGACGACGTCCACCCGTACGCGTTCGCCCACGCGACCGACACGAGCGGCCTCAAGGACACGAGCGACCTGCTCAGGCTGCAATGGTCGTCGGCGTCCTCCACGGCGTGGAACACCGTCGACGAGTCAGGCACCCTCAGCACCATCAGCCCGCTCAAGGCCGGCGCCCACAGCGACATCAAGCTGCGCCTCAAGGCCGACGCGAAGGCCCCGGCGGGCCACGGTGCCGCGTTCGTCGCCGGCTACTACATCAACGACGACGAGTCGTGCGGCGGGACTCCGGGCGCCGAGATGTACGAGTTCGACATCGCGGCCGCGGGCAGCAACCCCGGCAAGGTCCCGGACGCCGAGCCCAAGCCCGACAAGACCCCGGCCCCCGGGCCCACGCCGTCGGCCACCGCCCCGGCCCCGCGGCCGCTGGGCGGCGCCGCCACCCAGCCGGTGAACGGCAGCCTCGCCGCGACCGGTTCGTCCGCCGCCGTCCCGCAGCTCGCCCTCGCAGCCGCCGCGACCGTAGCGGCCGGCGCCGGTGCGGTGTTCGTCGTACGCCGCCGCAAGGCCGGCTCCGCCGCCTAGCCCAGGACCGCCGACGCCGACGGGCCCGCATCTTCCCCGGATGCGGGCCCGTGCAGGTCATGGCCGCTCAGCCGCACATCCCGCTTCCCGAGCGGGCGAAAGCGCCCGGTACCGGCGCCCGGCGGGCTCAGCCCTCCGCCGGCGCCCGGCCGGTCAGGGTGGCCAGGCTGGTGCGGACGTGCGTCATGTGGGCCTGCATCTCCTCGCGCGCGTCGTCGTGCTCCCGCAGGACGCGCTCCGTCTCGCGTACGACGCGCTCCTCGCGCACCCGCGCCTCCGCGAGCAGCTCGGCGGCCCGTGCCTCCGCGTTCTCCTGCCCGTGCCGGGCCTCCTCCTCCGCCTCGGCCACCGCCCGCTTCGCGTCCGCGAGGCCGCCCTCGGCACGGGCGGTCAGTTCGGCGTGGCGGGCGTCCGACTCCGCCGCCCGCCGGGCGTATTCACGCTCCGCGCTCTGCCACCGCTCCGCGTGCTCCTTCTCCTGGTCGGCGAGCAGACCGGCGCACCGCTGTCGCATCTCCTTCAGCGCCCCGAGGGACTGCCCCCGCCACTCCTTCACGTCCCGGCGGGCCGCTGTCCTGGTCTCGTCGGCGGTGCGCTGGGCACCGAGGAGGATCTGCCGGGCATGGGCCTCGGCGTCCGCCAGTACCGTCTCCGCGTGCGCGCGGGCCGCCTCGCGGGTGGCCGCGGCCGCCGCCGCGGCCTCGTCCCGCAGCGCCTGGGCCTCGTCGCGCGCCGCGGCGGCCAGTTCCGCCGCCTCCTCCTCGACCACCGCGAGAAGGTGCTGGGCGCGCTTGCCGAGGGATTCGTACGTCTGGGGCGCGAGCCCGTCGGCCTGCTCGCGCATCCGCGCCGCCTCGGCCTCCATCTCCTTGCTGAGGACGGTGAGGCGTGCGGCACGCTCCCACGCGGCGTCCCGGTCCCGGGAGAGTCCGGCGGCGTAACGCTCCACCTGGTCCGGACGGTAGCCGCGGCCCCGTCCGGCGACGAAGCCGTGAGGTGACGGTGAAACCGATGCACTCATCCTTGAAGCCTCTCTCCGACGCACAACACAATCCGTCGCAATCTTGGCTGATCAGGCTCAAGCGCCCAAAACCCGACACTCCGCCCCGGCCGCGCGGTCAAGGATGCGTCAATTGCTGTCAGAAGCCGGAATCGCGGCGTCGTCGCGCAGCGCGGGAAAGAGCTTTTCGGCCGCCGGCCCGTCCCACGCGACCACATCACCCAGCCCGGCGATCAACGGCTCGCCCGCGGTGGGCGGGGCGAAGCTGCTGACGCGCACCGTTGAGCAGGCGACCGGGCTGCGCCTGGACCACTACGCGGAGGTGGAGTGAGCGACGAGCGGCTGCCGGAGCCGATCAGCAGCCAGCCGGTTCCCTGCCGTCCGCCGGCCTGCCCTCGTACCGGGCGAACGCGTCCGTCGTCCTGAGCTTCGATCCGGCCCAGAGGTACAGGCCCGCGCCGTACCCCGCTACCAGGACCAGCAGAACCAGTACCAGCAACGCGATCCGTTCGAGCCGGCTCGTACGGCGACGCGTCATACGAGCACGATCGGGGCGCCCGACCCGTACCGCAGGTCGAACGCCCCGACGACTGCCCGTTCGGGCCACTCCTTCAGGCCGTCAGAGCAGGCCGTCCCACATCTGCTCCAGCAGCACCGACCACCAGCTCTCCGGCGACGCGAGCGCCGCGGGGTCCAGCGCGGCCAGCTGCGCCTGGAAGTCGACCGTCCAGCGCCCGGCCTGCTCCGGCGTCAGGCCGAAGCGCAGCCGCCACATATGACCGAGCAGCGCCAGCGAACGGGTGAACTCCGGCAGCCCGGTATTGACGAACTGCGGCGGCACGGGCTGACCACCGGGGCCCGCCTCCACCGGTACGGCCACGATGTTCGCCGTGCCGTACTGCACACAGATCGCCCGGCCGAAGTCGCTGCCCATCACGAGGTACGAACCCGCGTCCGAAGCCGGCTGCACACCGCGCTGCGCCGCGAGCTCCGCGAGCGTCGGCACCGGCTGACCCGGCACCGCCTGCGCCCAGAAGAACGGCCCAAAATCGACGGGCAGTCCGGCCCACACGAGCGTGCGCGCCACGATCTCCGGAACACCCTGCCGCGACACCGCCGCCTGGTCGAAGCGGAAGACGCCCTGCGGACCGAAGGCCCCCATCAGCTCGTGCGCGACGCCCTCCGGCGGGATCGGCGGCGCCTGCATCAGCTGCCCCGGGGCCGGCAGCGGCACCCGCACCGGCGCGGGGCGCGCCGGACCGTCCGCGACCTGATGCAACTCGCCCTGGTGGGTGAGGAGATGCCGCATGCCCTGCTGGCGGCTGGCATGGTCCTTCCCGTACGGCGCCACACTCGTGATCCGCACCTGCGGCCAGGTCTCGCGGATCATGCGGGCGCAGTAACCGCCCGGCAGCTCGCACGACTCCAGCTCCGTGTGCAGCTCCAGCACCTGCTGCGGCGGCACGTTCATCGCGCGCAACTCGTGCAGGATCTGCCACTCCGGGTGCGGAGTACCGGGCGCGGAGCGGCGGATGAGCTGCTGCTCGCTGCCGTCCTGGGCCCGGTAGCGCAGTACGGCCTGGTAGCCGGGACCGACCGTCGGCAGCCCGCTGGGCCGGGGCTGCGGGTAGCCGTACGCCGGCCCCTGCGGCTGCGGGGCGTGCGGCATCGGCACGGCGCCGGGCGGCATTCCCGGCGGCCCGGGAGGGCCGGGGGGCTGCGGCGCACCGGGCGGCGGACCGACCGGCCCGGGACCGGCCAGCATGGTCTCCGCATGGTGCACACCGCCACCGGGAGGACCGGGAGGCTGCGGGGCGCCGGGCATGCCGGGAGGACCGGGCGGGCCGGGAGGCTGCGGCGCACCGGGAGGACCGGGCGGGCCGGGAGGCTGCGGGGCACCGGGCATGCCACCGCCCTGGCTGGGGTCCGCGAACATCGTCGCCGCGTGATGTACGCCGCCGCCCGGCGGCGGGTTCTGCGCACCAGGAACGCCGGGACGCCCGGGCGGAGCCGGCTGACCCGGAGCACCGGGCGGGCCGGGCGGGCCGGGAAGCTGCGGCGCACCGGGCATGCCACCGCCCTGGCTCGGGTCGGCGAACATCGTCGCCGCATGGTGCACACCGCCACCGGGAGGCGACGCCGGCGGACCGGGCGGGGCCGGCGGACCGGGCGGCTGCGGCCCGTCGGGACCCAGCGCCGAAACGAGCTGAGTCGGTACGTACCCGCCCGCCGGGACACCCGGCGCACCCGGCCCCGACGGGGACGGCGGAACCGCACCGGGCCGCCCCCCGGCGTACCGGGGGCGCCGGGCGGCGGCGGAGGCGTCGAACCGCTCCCCCGCTCACCGCGCGGCACGGCGGCCTTGCTGGTCGCCGCATCGGAGATGTCCCCGGCACCGGGCCGGAACCCGCCCGGGCGGTCCGGCGCCTCGGACGGCTGCCGGGCATCACCGGGAAGCACGGGGGCCACCGTCGTCGAGGGCAGCCGACTGCCGCCCGACATCAGCGCCGTCCTGGCCTCCGGCGGCACACCCGGCGGCGGAACGTCGTCCTCGTCGGACCCGGAGAGCGGCGGAGCGAACACCGTCGCCGGCAACGGGACGGACGCGTCGTCGGAACCGGCCGAGTTGGTGTCGGTCCCGGCCCACGGAGTCGCCCCGAGGGGCACGGCCGGAACGCCGTCGGAAGCGGTCGGCTCGTACGCGCCGTGGCCCGCGTCGGGCCAGGCAGTACCCCCGGACCCGCGCTCGGCCTGTGAGGCGTTCTCACTACCGGCGCCGCCCCAGCTTCCGCCCCCGCGGCCGAACCGGCACCGCTCCAGCCGTCACCGGCGGACGGCGACCCGGCACGGTCCTGCGGCCCCCGGTCACCGGCGTCGTCACCGGCGCCCGCCACGCCACCACCCGCCGAAGGCGAACCCGCCCCCGCTCCGGGCACGTTGACACCGCCACCGGCAGTGCCCGCGGAAGGCGAAGGCGCTCCCGCGCCCACCGCGTCGGCCCAGTGGCCACCCACCGAGGGCGAACCCTCCCCGGCCTGCGGCCCGTTGACGCCACCGCCGGAACCACCCGTGACCGAAGCACCCGAAGCGCCCGTGGCCCCGGCCAGAGGCCAGTCACCGTCCGCCGCCGCCGGAGAAGCGGCAGCACCCGCCGGGGGCGGGTCCGACCCCGCGTCCGCACCGCCGTTCCCACCGGCGCCCGACTCCGCCCCCACCCTCCGGCGGTCCGGAATACCCATGGTGTCCGCCGCCTCCTGGAGCCACTCCGGTGGCGTCAACAGGAACGACGTCTGCTCCAGATCCACGCGCTGCGCCGGGGCCGGCCCCGCGTCCGGCGCCGATGACGTGTCCGGCGTCCCGTACTCCTCCTCGTACCGGCGGATCACCTCGCCCACCGGCAACCCGGGCCACAGCGTGGCCTCACCACTGTCCCGCGCGATGACGAGACGCTGACGCCCGCCGTCCGAAGCGGGACCGTCCACCCGGTCCTCCGCCCAGACCACGAAGCCGAGTTCGAACTCGCGCACCCGCACCTCACGGTGCGACGGCACGGGCACGTCCCCGTTGACCCACTCTTCCGCGCGCTCCTGCGCCTGCGCGAAGGTCACCACCGGACCGTCACCCCTCGTCCGAAACCGGGACGGCACGCGCGAAGCCACCGTCGACCATCAGGTTCGCCACGGTCTCCAGCTCCGGCGGATTGCCCGCCAGCCGCTGGAGAAAGGCGTCGAAGTCCTCACCGCAGGGCAGCAGCAGCCGCTCCACACGCTCGTGCACCGTCCAGCCGTCACGGTCCCGCGCGTCGTCGTACGCGACGAACCACACCGACCCCACCGCCTCGCCCCTGACCTTCACGGCCAGCAGCCCGCCCTGCACGAAAGCGACACCCAGGTAGTCCTTGGTCATGTGATCGCGCAGGCACTTGTTGACGTACACCAGGTCGTTCACCGCGGCCTCGTCCCGCACCGTGAAGAACGGCTGGTCGACCAGCAGCCCCAGCTCCGCGTCAAGCGCCGCACCCACCGGCGCGCAGCCGCCCGCCGCCTTCAGGAACGACCGGTAAGCACCCGGAAGCCGGTAGCCGAGGTCCTCCTCCACGCCCAGGATCTGCTGCTCACTCACCGACACGGAGCCCTTCGGCAGCCCGAAATGAGCCGGCCGCGTCTCCTGGAGCGGGCGCGTACCCCGCTTGTCCTGATCGACGGCGGCCGTCGTCAACCCGCCGTGGTGGCGCAACAGCGCCTTCACCTCTACGGGTACGAGTTCCATGCGCCGGGTGTTCGCCACGTGGTGCCACGTCCAGCCGTGCGGGGTCGCGACCGCCGGAATGGTGTCCCACAGGTCGTGCCCCGCGGCCGCCAGCGCCGCGTTCGCGGACACGTAGTCCGTGAGCCGCAGTTCGTCGACACCGAAGCCCTCAGGAGGCTCGGCGATCTCCGCGGCGGCACGCGCGTACGGCGTGAAAACCGGAAACCCCGCTTCGTCCACACGCACACCCTGCGGGTGGCGGGAAGCCCGGACCGGGTCCGGGAAATGCACGAGCTGCCCGGCGTAGGCCGCGTTCGGTGGCGCGGCTTGCTGCCCGAGCCGACCTGTCGTCATGGCGGATGCCCCCTGCTGCGTCTGGCTGGTTCGCACAGCCTATGCGCTGGGGCAACAGCCGGTCCCGCCCCTCGCCTTGCGTAACGAACCGTCACACCGGCGTCACCACCCGGCGACACATGTACACGATTCACCGACCCAGCTTCCGTACCGGTGGACACATTTGGCAGGCTGTCCCAGCAACGCGGGGGCGTGCACACCAGCGGCTACCGTCGCGGGCACGGGAGGGGAGCACCACCATGCACACTGCACAGACAGCCGCTACGACGACACCGACGGGCACGGCCACGACAGTGACAACCACGACGGCGGCGGCAACGACGGCCACGGCCGGCGACCCGCGCCTCAGCTGGAGCAGCGACGAGCCCACCCGTGCGCCCGCGCTCAGCCACCGCCGCGACGGCATCCTCCCGACCGTCGCCGCCGCCCTCTCCGTACGCGGCGCCGACACACTCACCTGCACCGCCGGCCGGGGCGACCAGCCCCCCGCACTGCACCCACTCGTCCAGGACTTCCTCGACACCCTCGGCAGCAGCCAGCGCGAACGCTTCACCGGACGCTGCCCGGAAGCGATCCTGCTGTCCCGGCACATCGCCGCCGCCGAGGGATCACGCTCCAGACGCGCCTCCCGCAAACCCCTCACCACGGGCGAGGCCCGCCGCTCCCTCAAGCACTCCAAGCTCACGGCGCGCCGCATCCGCGAGGACGGAGACCCGCTGCACGGCAGCTACGCGCCCCCGTGCCGTTCCTGCACACCGATGCTCGCCCACTTCGGCGTACGCGCCGTAGAACCGACCACGACCACTACCGAGAAGGGCTGACCCGCAGCCGATGCCGGTCCCCAACCCCACCCCGAGCCCCTCCCCGCACCCCCGCCCCAGCCCCGCCACCAGCACCACCCGCTTCCCGGTGGCAGTGGACGCCGCCCTGCGCGCGGCCGGCTGGCAACCGGGGCGCTGGGACATACGGCAGGCGGAGCACTGGGCGGACACCCTGCGCGCGCACAGCTCACCCGCAGGCCACCGGCACAGCGTCTTCCCCGCCGCGGTCGAGGCGTGGGCCGAATTCGGCGGCCTGCTCGTCGCGCCCCCCGGCCCCGGACGGCAGATCGCTCCGACGCCCGTACGTTTCGACCCGCTCAGCGGCCTCCACCACGCCCGTACGCTCGCCGACCTCGGCCGGGCCCTCGGCACGGAGGTGGCGCCGCTCGGCACCGAACTCGGCAGCGACGGGGACGACGGCCAGGCGGTACTCGCGATCGACGTGGAGGGCCGCGTCTACAGCCTGGACCACACGGGCGACTGGTACCTGGGCCCGGACCTCGACCAGGCCCTGTCCACCCTGGTCACCGGCACCCAGCCCAGCCGGCTGACCCCGGCCTAGGACCGCGCCGGGGCGGTTCTGGGGCCATGGCCCGGTGCCGCACCGGGCCCATTCGCGGGAGCTACGAGGTCGGTGCCGCGCCGGGGCGTCTCCTCGCACGTCAAACGTGCGGCACCGCGATCGGGGCGGCGTGGCCCGCGCTCAACGCCCTGCGGGGACCACCCCTCCCGCCCCCTCCGGCACCGCGCCACACCGCCATCACCACGCCGCGGCCGAAAGCGGAGCCGAACGCGCGCGGCCGGCTACTTCCCGCGCGGACGGGCCGGGAGTACCGCCGAAACGCGGAAGCCGCCCGCGTCCGTCGGGCCGGACACGAAGACACCCCCCAGCGCCGTCACCCGCTCCCGCATCCCCACCAGCCCGTTCCCGCCGCTCGGCAACCCCGCGTCAGCCGTCCCGGCATCCGACGGCCCGTTCTCCACCTGCATCGCGACCTCCGAGCCACGGTGCGCGAGCCGCACCCACGTCTTCGCCCCCGCCGCATGCTTGTGCACGTTCGTCAGCGCTTCCTGCACCACGCGGTACGCCGTCTGCTCCACCAGCGCCCCGCAGTCCACCGGGTCGCCCTCCACCGAGAACTCCACCACCATCCCCGCCTGCCGCGACTGCCCCACCAGCGCCTCAAGATCGGCCAGGCACGGCCCGTCCTCCGCCTCGGCGGCAGCCACAGCCGCAGCGGCCGCACCGACCGCCGCCAGCGGAACCCCCGACGCCACCGCCCTCGCCCCCGACCCCGCGCGTCCCCGAACGCAGCACCCCCAGCATCTCCCGCAACTCCGTCAGCGCCTGCCGCCCCATGTCCCCGACCAGCGCCGCGTTCCTGACCGCCTTGGCCGGGTCCTTCAACGCCACCGCCTGGAGCGCCGCCGCGTGCACCACCATCAGACTCACCCGGTGCGCGACCACATCGTGCATATCCCGCGCGATCCGCGTCCGCTCCTCGGTACGCGCCCACTCGGCCCGCTCCTCCGCCCGGTCCGCCAGCAGCGACAGCTCCCGCTCCAGCGAATCCGCGCGCTCCCGCAAGCTCTCCATCAACCGCCGCCGCGCCCCTATATAGAGCCCGTACAGCACCGGCGGCCCGGTCAGCCCGAGCGACAGGAAGAGCGACACCAGCGGCACGTACCAGGGACTCGGCCGGTAATCGCCGTCCGTCGCGTTCGCCACGTCCTGCTGGGTCCGTACGAACGTCACGATCAGCGTCCCGGCCAGAGACATCCCCGCCAGCACCGTGATGATCCGGCGCGGCACCTCCGACGCGGCCAGCGTGTACAGCGACACGATGCCCATCAGGAAGGCCATCTCGGCCGGCGTCACGGCGATCGACACCAGCACGACCGCGATCGGCCACCGCCGGCGCAGTACCAGCACGGACCCCGCGACCAGCCCGAACACCACCCCGAGCGGGACCGGCAGCCCCGCGTCCCCCGCGAACCTCACACCCTCCAACGCACATTCGAACGCCGATACCAGCGCCAGCCCCACATCCAGGACGACACTGCGCCGCCTGTCCCACCACCAGTAGCGCCGGGCGGTCATGCCCGTGGCGTCCTGATCTGCCCCCGTTACGGTCATGCCATCCACCCTACGGGCGCCCGCCACCCAATATCCGGAGACCGGACGAGCGCGGAAGCGGCCGCACGCGAGCGAAACACGCGTTGTCCACACGAACTGTTGAATCGACCGTACTTTCGACCCGCGAGTCCACATACCGGACAAGGCTGCTCGCATGACGGAAATCCTCGGCAAGTACGCCGACTTCGAACGCCTCCGCGAGCAGGCCGTCGCCCTTCGTCGGGAGGGCCTCAGTCTGCGCCAGATTCGCGATCGCCTGAAGGTCTACAACAACGACATCCTGCAGCGATTGGTGAACGGCGAGCCCGCTCCGGAGTGGACCAGGCGCCCGAACGCCAAGGACGACCTGCGAGCGAAGGCGCAAGATCTGCGTCTGCAGGGGCTGACGTACGACCAGATCCAAGCGGAGTTGGGCTGCTCGAAGAGTTCCATCTCGCTCTGGGTGCGAGATCTCCCCAAGCCGGAGCCCCGCTACACGGACGAAGAGCGTCACGCCCTCATGAACGCGGGTCTCGCCCGCCGACGCGCAGCCGAAGAACAGAAGCGTCAGGAGACGAAGCGTGCGGCTCGCGACGAAATCGGCGCGATCTCGGATCGGGAGTTGTTCCTGCTCGGCGTCAGCCTCTACTGGGCCGAGGGGACCAAGGACAAGGAGTACCGCCGATCGGAAGTTCTCCAGTTCATCAACAGCGACCCGAACGTAATCCGGGTGTACCTGCGCTGGCTCGAAATGCTCGGGGTCACGCGTGACCGCATGCGCTTTCGCGTAAGCATCCACGAGTCCGCCGATGTCCGCGACGCCGAGCGGTTCTGGGCCGACCTGACTGGCGTCGGCGTCACGGACTTCCAGGGCGCGACACTCAAGAAGCACCTACCGAAAACCACACGAAAGAACATTGCCGACGCATACCGGGGATGCCTGATCATCTACGTCTCGAAAAGCGCCGACCTCTACCGTCGCATGGAGGGGGCCTGGTACGGCATAGTGTTGGGTGCCGATCGAGCGACCTGACCAAATGTCCGGTTCGTTCGGTTCGTTCCCCTGTGGTGTAATTGGCAGCACTGAGGCTTTTGGTGCCTTAAGTCCGGGTTCAAGTCCTGGCAGGGGAGCACCTACGCGCGGGTCCTGACCACACAGGTCAGGACCCGCGCGCGTTTCGGACATGACACGCCCCGGTATCCTGCGGGTGTCCACCACCCGAAGCCGAAGGGCATCACCGTGAGCGCCAACCGCCCGGCCGCCGTCGTCGTCCTCGCAGCGGGTGAGGGCACCCGCATGAAGTCGGCCACTCCCAAGGTCCTGCACGAGATCAGCGGGCGCTCGCTCGTCGGACATGTCGTCGCCGCCTCGCGCGAGCTGGACCCCGAGCACCTGGTCGTGGTCGTCGGCCACGCCCGTGAGCAGGTCGCCGCGCACCTCGGGGAGATCGACGCCGAGGCCCGTACGGCCGTACAGGAGCAGCAGAAGGGCACCGGTCACGCCGTCCGTATGGGGCTGGAGCAGCTCGGCGGCGGGATCGAGGGGACTGTGGTCGTCGTGTGTGGCGACACTCCGCTGCTGACCGGTGACACGCTGGCCCGTCTGGCGCGGACGCACGCCGCCGACGGCAACGCGTGCACCGTGCTGACGGCCGAGGTTCCGGATTCGACGGGGTACGGGCGGATCGTGCGGGACCGGGACAGTGGCTCTGTCACCGCGATCGTCGAGCACAAGGACGCGACGGCCGCTCAGCGGGCGATCAGTGAGATCAATTCGGGTGTGTTCGCGTTCGACGGGCAGCTGCTGGCCGACGCGCTGGGGAAGGTCCGTACGGACAACAGTCAGGGTGAGGAGTACCTCACCGATGTGCTGGGGATCCTGCGCGAGGCCGGTCACCGGGTGGGTGCGGCGGTCGCCGCCGATCATCGGGAGATCCTGGGGATCAACAACCGCGTGCAGCTGGCGGAGGCGCGCAGGCTGCTCAACGCGCGGCTGCTGGAGCGGGCGATGCTCGGCGGTGTGACGGTCGTCGATCCGGCTTCGACGTTCGTCGACGTTTCGGTGACGTTCGATCAGGACGCGGTGGTGCATCCGGGTACGCAGTTGCTCGGTGCGACGCATCTCGGTGAGGGGTGCGAGGTCGGTCCGAATTCGCGGCTGGCGGACACGGCGGTCGGTGCGGGTGCCCGGGTGGACAACACGGTCGCCGAGCGTGCAGAGATCGGTGCGGGGGCGAGTGTGGGCCCGTACACGTATCTGCGGCCCGGTACGAAGCTCGGTGCGAAGACCAAGGCCGGTGCGTACGTCGAGATGAAGAACGCCGTTGTGGGCGAGGGCACGAAGGTGCCGCATCTGTCGTACGTCGGTGACGCGACCATCGGCGAGTACACGAACATCGGCGCCGCGAGCGTGTTCGTGAACTACGACGGTGAGTCGAAGCACCACACGACGATCGGTTCGCACTGCCGGACGGGTTCGGACAACATGTTTGTGGCTCCTGTCACGGTCGGGGACGGCGCGTACACCGCGGCCGGCTCCGTGATCACCAAGGATGTGCCGCCCGGTTCCCTCGCTGTCGCCCGTGGGCAGCAAAGGAATATCGAGGGTTGGGTGGCTCGTAAGCGTCCGGGAAGCGCTGCCGCGCAGGCGGCTCAGTCGGCGGCTGATGGGGCCGAAGGCGAAAGCTGACCGGAATCAGGTGCGTCACTGACGGCGTACCGTGATAGGCGCACACAATTCGGCTGGCTCGTATGCGTTTCTTAGGCGTGCGGGCGCAGCAGCAATGATTCACGTCCGAGGAGACAGTGCTGTGACCGGGATCAAGACGACCGGCGAGAAGAAGATGATGCTCTTCTCCGGCCGCGCCCACCCCGAGCTGGCCGAGGAGGTCGCGCACCAGTTGGGTGTCGGCCTCGTGCCGACGAAGGCTTTCGACTTCGCCAACGGTGAGATCTACGTCCGCTTCCAGGAGTCGGCGCGCGGCGCGGACTGCTTCCTGATCCAGAGCCACACGGCTCCGATCAACAAGTGGATCATGGAGCAGCTGATCATGATCGACGCTCTGAAGCGGGCTTCCGCGCGGAGCATCACCGTGATCATCCCGTCGTACGGCTATGCCCGCCAGGACAAGAAGCACCGTGGCCGTGAGCCGATTTCGGCCCGTCTGATCGCGGACCTGCTGAAGACGGCGGGTGCCGACCGCATTCTGACGGTCGACCTGCACACGGACCAGATCCAGGGCTTCTTCGACGGTCCGGTGGACCACCTGTCGGCGCTGCCGGTGCTGGCGGACTACGTCGGCGCGAAGGTCGACCGTTCGAAGCTGACGATCGTTTCTCCGGACGCCGGCCGTGTGCGTGTCGCCGACCGCTGGTGCGACCGTCTGGACGCGCCGCTGGCGATCGTCCACAAGCGCCGCGACAAGGATGTGGCGAACCAGGTGACCGTCCACGAGGTCGTGGGTGAGGTCAAGGGCCGTGTGTGTGTCCTGGTCGACGACATGATCGACACGGGTGGCACGATCTGCGCCGCCGCGGAGGCGCTGTTCGCGAACGGCGCGGAGGATGTCATCGTCACCGCGACGCACGGCATTCTCTCGGGTCCGGCGGCGGACCGGTTGAAGAACTCCAAGGTCAGCGAGTTCGTTCTGACGAACACGCTGCCGACCCCGGGCGAACTGGAGCTCGACAAGATCACGGTGCTGTCGATGGCGCCGACGATCGCGCGCGCGGTGCGTGAGGTGTTCGAGGACGGTTCGGTCACGAGCCTCTTCGAGGAGCAGTCGTAGCGGTGCGGACCGCTCCGTAGATCGATTTCTGATACGGCCTTCCCGCCGGGTAGACTCCCTGAGTTGCTCGGCGAGGGAGGCCGTACTCATGCAGTACGGCGCATCCGTTATCGACGCGCTCTTCGTAGCAGGCCGTTTCGTGGCCGGGTGACCCATCCGTTTTTCGTCACCCGCGAGGAGTGCATCATGGCTGAGATCAAGATCGCCGCTGAAGTCCGCACCGAGTTCGGCAAGGGTGCTGCCCGTCAGACCCGCCGTGCCAACAAGGTTCCCGGCGTCATCTACGGCCACGGCGCCGACCCCGTACACGTCACGCTGCCGGGTCACGAGCTGATGATGGCGCTCAAGACCAGCAACGCCCTGCTGAGCCTGGACGTCGACGGCAAGACCGAGCTGGTCATCCCCAAGGCCATTCAGCGTCACGCCATCAAGCGCAACATCACCCACGTCGACCTGCTGGCCGTCAAGCTCGGCGAGAAGGTCACGGTCGAGGTCGCGGTCCACACCGAGGGCGAGCTGGCCCCGGGCGGCAACCTGCTCGAGAACGTGCTGAACACGCTGTCGGTCGAGACCGAGGCCACGCACATCCCCGAGTCCGTCACGGTCTCCATCGCGGGCCTCGAGGCCGGTGTCTCGATCCACGCGAAGGACATTCCGCTGCCCGAGGGCACGACGCTGGTCACCGACCCGGACGCCATCGTGATCCAGGTTCTGGCCCCGCAGGCCGAGGAGGCCCCGGCCGAGGGTGAGTCCGAGGGTGGCGAGGCCTGAGCCTCGCCGCTCAGCGCACTGCTCACCGTCCAGCCGCCGTTCCGCGCCTTCGTGCGCGGGGCGGCGGCTGGCGTGTGAACCGGCAAGGAACCGGGACGGGATCCGGCGTATGAAGGAGACATGCAGATGACGGACGCAGCCGAGCCCTGGCTGATCGTGGGTCTGGGCAATCCGGGTCCTGATTACGCGGCCAACCGGCACAACGTCGGCTTCATGGTCGTGGACCTGCTCGCGGAGCGCATGCGGGCGAAGTTCAAGGCGCACAAGGCCCGTGCCCAGGTGGTCGAGGGCCGTATGGGGGCGCCGGGGCCGGCGAACCGGCGTGTGGTGCTGGCCAAGCCCCAGTCGTACATGAATCTGTCGGGCGGCCCGGTGACGGCGCTGCGTGACTTCTACAAGGTGCCGACGGCGAACATCGTGGCGGTCCACGACGAGCTGGACATCGATTACGGGACGTTGCGCGTGAAGCTCGGCGGCGGCGACAACGGCCACAATGGCCTCAAGTCGATGACGAAGTCGATGGGTCCCGACTACCACCGGGTGCGGTGCGGGATCGGGCGGCCGCCGGGGCGTATGCAGGTGGCGGACTTCGTGCTGAAGGACTTCTCCTCGACGGAGCGCAAGGAGCTGGACTGGTTCGTGGACCGGGCGGCGGACGCGGTGGAGTGCCTGGTGACTGAGGGGCTGGAGCGGGCTCAGAGCGCGTACAACGCGTAACGATCCGGGCCGTCGCCTCGGCCACAGGTTGACCGAGCGCGGTCAGATGGCCAAGGATCGCGATCCATGGCCTCGAAGCGGACCCAAGCCCTCCTGTACGCCCGACGAGCGGCGATGGCCGGCATCGCCGTGCTGCTGCTCGTCGCGGGCGTCCGTTCCTCCTGGGGCGCCGCCCAGCACGTCATGCTCGCCAAGGGGCGCGAGCACGGGACGATGACGGTCGCGGCGTGCGGCTCCGGGACGTGCACCGGTCCGTATGTGCCCGACGGCCCTACGGCCCGCCATCCGCGCGTGACGATCGACAAGTCGGTCGCCGCGAAGAAGGGTGTGCGGATCCCGGTCGTCCTGAAGCCGGGCACGACCGAAGCGGTACGCGCCGGAGCCCCGGGCATCCTCCACGCCTGGGCCCCGTTGGGCGGGTCCCTGCTGCTGGCGGCCCTGGTGGTCGCTGGCGGCCTGCGGATGACCCGCCTGGCGTGGGGCGCGGCGCTGACGGGCGGAGCGCTGCTGGGCGGGGCCTTCCTGGCCCTGTAGCGGCGGCGGCCACCGCGCGGCGGAGCGTGCGCCCTCGGAATCCTGGCGGGGAAACGCCGCTGCCCCGCGCCGGGGAGGCGCGGGGCAGCGGGTCGGCCGTGGCCGGGAGGGTCAGCCTGTGTTGCGCAGGCCGGCCGCCACACCGTTGACCGTGAGCAGCAGCGCCCTCGCCAGCAGCGGGTCCGGCTCCTCGCCCCGCTCGGCCGCCGCCCGCTGGCGGGCCAGCAGCGAGACCTGGAGGTAGGAGATCGGGTCCAGGTAGGCGTCGCGGATGGCGAACGTCTGGTGGAGCACCGGGCTGGAGCCGAGGAGCTGCTCCTCGCCGGTGATCCGCAGGACCTCCGCCACCGTCAGCTCGTGCTCGGCGCGGATCGTCTCGAAGACGTGCTTGAGGTCGTCCGGGACGAGCGTGTCGACGTAGTGCTGGGCGATGCGCAGGTCGGTCTTCGCCAGCGTCATCTCGACGTTGGAGAGGAAGTTCCGGAAGAAGTGCCACTGCTCGTGCATCTCGTCCAGGACCGTGTCCAGGCCCGCCTCGCGCAGCGCCTTCAGGCCGGAGCCGACGCCGAACCAGCCGGGCACGATCTGCCGTGACTGGGTCCAGCCGAAGACCCACGGGATGGCGCGCAGGCCGTCGAGGCCGGCGCCGCTGTCGGGGCGGCGCGAGGGGCGCGAGCCCAGGTGCAGGTCGGCGAGCTGGTCGACGGGGGTGGCTGCGAAGAAGTACGCCGGGAGGTCCGGGTCCTCGACGAGCTTGCGGTACGCCGTGTGGGCGGCCTCGGACACGGTGTCCATCGCCGCGTCCCAGCGTGCGAGCGCCTCGTCGGACTGGCGCGGCGAGGTGTGCAGCGCGGACGCCTGGAGGGTGGCGGCGACCGTCAGCTCCAGGTTCTCCCTGGCCAGGGACGGTACGAGGTACTTGTCGGAGATGACCTCGCCCTGCTCGGTCACCTTGATCTCGCCCTCCAGCGTGCCCCACGGCTGGGCGAGGATCGCGTCGTGCGAGGGGCCGCCGCCGCGGCCGACGGTGCCGCCGCGGCCGTGGAAGAGACGCAGGCGTACGCCGTACCGGTGCGCGACGTCACGCAGGCGGCGCTGGGCGCGGTGGATCTCCCACTGGCTGGTGGTGATGCCGCCGAACTTGGAGGAGTCGGAGTAGCCGAGCATGACTTCCTGCACGTCGCCGCGCAGGGACACGAGTCGCCGGTACGAGGGGTCGGCGAGCATCTCGTCGAGGATGACGTCGGCCGCGCGCAGCTCGTCCGTGGTCTCCAGCAGCGGCACGATGCCGATCTTCGCCCAGCCTGCGTGGAGGTCGATCAGACCGGCCTCGCGGGCCAGTACGGAGGCGGCGAAGACGTCGTCGGCGCCCTGGCACATCGAGATGATGTACGACTCGATGACCTCGGGCCCGAAGCGCTCCAGCGCCTGCCTGATGGTGGTGAAGACGCCGAGCGTCTTCTCCCCGGCCGCGTCCAGGGGCGCGGGGGTGGGGCCAGCGGGCGCCGCGAGCGCAGTTCCTTGGCGAGGAGCTTCTGGCGGTAGTCGCGCGGCATGTCGGCGTACCGCCAGGACTCCTCGCCGAGGCGGTCGAAGAGCTGCCCGAGGGCGTGGTGGTGCGCGTCGGCGTGCTCGCGTACGTCCATGGTGGCGAGCTGGAGGCCGAACGCCGCGAGGGTGCGGATCGTGCGGTCCATGCGGCCGTCGGCGAAGAGGCCGCCGCGGTGCTTGCGCAGCGACGTCTGGATCAGCGCGAGGTCGTCGATCAGCTCGCCGGTGCCGAGGTAGTCGATGCCGGGCTGGTGGGCGGTGCCCTTGGCGAGGCGCTCGCGGGTGTTGACGAGCTTCTGCCGGATGCAGGTGGCCTTGAGCCGGTAGGGCTCCTCGGCGTTCAGGCGCTTGTAGCGGGGGCTGATGGGCAGCCGCTCCAGGTCGGCCTGGAGGGAGGCCAGCAGCTCCTCGGTGACGCCGGTGTAGCGGATGGAGTTCGACAGCTGGCCGCGCAGTTCGTCGACGAGCTGGAGGGCGTCGGTGATGCCGTGCTCGTGCTGGAGGATCAGCACGTCCCACGTCACGGCCGGTGTCACGTTCGGGTTGCCGTCGCGGTCGCCGCCGATCCAGGTGCCGAAGGTGAGCGGCCGGGTGCCGGCGGGCAGCTCGACGCCGACGCGCTCCAGCTCGGCGGCGAGGTCTTCCAGGACGTCGCCGACGGCGCCGGCGTGCAGCTCGTCGAGGTAGTAGATGGCGTTGCGCGCCTCGTCGGCCGGTTCGGGGCGTACGACGCGCAGCTCGTCCGTCTGCCAGATGAGGTCGATCGATTCGGCCAGACGGAGGTCGTGCCTGCGCCGGTCGGAGGCGATCACCGGGGTTTCCAGGAGCTCGGCGATGCGCCGGAGCTTGTTCAGTACGGACCGGCGCGCGGCCTCGGTCGGGTGCGCCGTGAAGACGGGCCTGACGTTGAGGTTCTTGACGGTGTGGCGCAGGTGCGCGGGGTCGGCGTCCTTGAGCCTGTCCGCCGTTCGGGCGAGAAGTCCGCCCTCTTCGGCGCGCTTCGCCCGCATTTCACGGCCGCGGTGCACCTGTTCGGTGACGTTGGCAAGATGGAAATACGTGGAGAAGGCGCGCACCAGCCTGGCGGCGGTCTCCAGGTCGGTGTCGCCGAGCAGCTCGGCGGCGGCTTCGCCGTCGGTACGCGTCAGGGCGCGCACCCGCTCGACCAGCTCGAGGAGTTCGGGGCCTTCCTGCCGTACGAGCGTCTCGCCCAGCAGGTCGCCGAGGCGGCGGATGTCGGCACGCAGCTCCGCGCTGGTGTTGGAGTTCTGGTCGGCACTGCTCACAGGTGCGGCTCCTTGCAGTGTTTCAGCACGTCTGGAGGTTTTGTGGACCACGCTGTCCGACGTCACCCAGGATATGCGGCGCGGTCGAACCCGATCCCCGCGGCCTCTTGCCGCCGGGCAAAGCGCTGCCATACTTACGACGCCGTAGGTTACGCATCCGTAGCCAAAGCTTTCACGGCAAGAGCTTCCGACACTTCCCTCACCCCACAGGGGACCCCATGACCACTCGTTCCGACGTGCTCGCTGACGCCCGCGAGGCGGGCGACGATACCTCGGCCCCCTCCGCGACCCGCGGCGGGGAGTCCAAGCGCACCATCGAGCAGCTCGCGCTTCTCCTGTTCATCACCGTCCCCTTCCTCGCGCTGCTGGCGGCTGTGCCGCTGGCCTGGGGCTGGGGTGTGAGCTGGCTCGACCTGGGCCTGATGGTCTTCATGTACTACCTCGGGTGCCACGGCATCACGATCGGCTTCCACCGCTACTTCACCCACGGGTCCTTCAAGGCGAAGCGCCCGCTGCGCATCGCTCTGGCGGTCATGGGTTCGATGGCGGTCGAGGGGCCGCTGGTCCGCTGGGTCGCGGACCACCGCAAGCATCACAAGTTCTCGGACGCCGAGGGGGACCCCCACTCCCCCTGGCGGTTCGGGGAGACCCTGCCGGCCCTGATGAAGGGCCTGTGGTGGGCACACATCGCATGGATGTTCGACGAGGAGCAGACCTCGCAGGAGAAGTACGCCCCGGATCTGATCAAGGACCCGGCCCTGCGCCGCATCTCCCGCGACTTCGCGTACTGGACGATCCTGTCGCTGGCGATCCCGCCGCTGGTGGGCGGCCTGGTCACGATGTCGTGGTGGGGCGCGTTCACGGCGTTCTTCTGGGGCTCGCTGGTGCGGGTGGCCCTGCTGCACCACGTCACGTGGTCGATCAACTCGATCTGTCACGCGGTGGGCAAGCGTCCGTTCAAGTCGCGTGACAAGTCCGGCAACGTCTGGTGGCTGGCCGTGCTGTCCTGCGGTGAGTCCTGGCACAACCTGCACCACGCCGACCCGACGTCGGCGCGGCACGGTGTCATGAGGGGCCAGATCGACTCCAGCGCCCGCCTGATCCGGTGGTGCGAGAAGGCCGGCTGGGCGTACGACGTCCGGTGGCCGAGCGCGGACCGGATCGACTCCCGGCGCAAGAGTGAGCCCTCCGAAGCGGCATGATGGGTGACGTGGCGATCGACGGCAGCAGTACGAACAGCGAGAAGAGCAGGCCCACTCCGAGCCGGCGGGCCCGACGCGTCCGCATGACGGGCAAGGAACGCCGCGAACAGCTGCTGGACATCGGCCGCACCCTCTTCGCCGAGAAGGGTTTCGAGGGCACGTCGGTCGAGGAGATCGCCGCGAAGGCCGGCGTCTCCAAGCCGGTCGTGTACGAGCACTTCGGCGGCAAGGAGGGCCTGTACGCCGTGGTGGTCGACCGGGAGATGCGCCGTCTGCTCGACATGGTCACCGGCGCGCTGACCGCGGGCCACCCGCGTGAGCTGCTGGAACAGGCCGCGTTCGCGCTGCTCGACTACATCGAGACGTACACGGACGGTTTCCGCATCCTGGTCCGCGACTCGCCGGTGGCCCAGTCCACGGGCTCGTTCGCGTCGCTGATCAGCGACATCGCCACCCAGGTCGAGGACATCCTGGGCCTGGAGTTCAAGGCCCGGGGCTTCGATCCGAAGCTGGCCCCGCTGTACGCGCAGGCCCTGGTGGGCATGGTCGCGCTGACGGGCCAGTGGTGGCTGGACGTCCGCAAGCCGAAGAAGGCGGAGGTCGCGGCGCACCTGGTGAACCTGTGCTGGCACGGCCTGGAGAACCTGGAGGCCAAGCCCCGTCTCATAGGTCACAGGAAGAGCTGACGGTACGGCCTTCCCCGGCTGCCGGCGCCCTGGGTCACCCGCGCGTTCGGCTTTCCGCGTCTTTCGGTTACCCGCGCCGTTCGAATACCGCGTTCTCCGGCTATTCGCGTTGCTCCCCGGTTACCCGCGTCCTTCGGCTACCCGCGCCGGTCGGCTCCCGGTGGCGGCGGCGAGTTCGTACAGCAGCCCGTACGCCGTTTCCACCAGGCGCAGCCTGTCTCCCCGGCGGGTGGCGAGGGCGGCGACGCCGGTGCCCGAAGCGGGGTGGAAGCCGAGGAACGCCTGCTGGCCGAAGGTCGCCCCGGCGTGGAAGAGCAGTGGCCCACCCGGCGCCGGATGGTGGAACCAGGTCAGCGTGTGGGTGTCGCGGCGGCGCGGGCCGCGGCGCAGTTGCGGCACCTGGACGTCGCGCAGGGGCAGGCGCAGTGGTGTGCGCTCGGGGTCGAGGTGCGCTTCGAGGTACGTGAGCAGGTCGCCCGGGGTGGAGCGCACGGCTCCGGCGGCGACGAAGGGGCCCATGCCGATGCCGGGTACCGGTGTGGTGCCGTCCCTGCGGTGGCCGACGGCGGTGGTCCCGGGGTCGCCCGGCCCGAGGGTGGTGCCGTGCATCCCCAGGGGGCCCAGTACGTGGCGGGTGAGCAGGGCGGGGCAGTCGGTGCCGGTGGCCCGGGCCATCGCGGGGCCCAGCAGCGCCACCCCGAAGTTGGAGTAGTTCCAGCGCGTGCCGGGGCGGTGGTGGGGCCGGGTGCGGGCGAAGGTGCGCAGGAGGCGCTCGGTGTCGTACGTGGCGTAGGCGTCGGTGTACGGGCGCAGCAGCGCGCCGGGGATCAGGTCGCCGGGGATGCGGGGCAGCCCCGCGGTGTGGGTGGCCAGGTGGCGCAGCGTGATGCGGCGTGATGCGGGGTGGCGCAGGGGCAGGCCGCCGGGCAGGTGGGCGGCGAGCGGATCGTCGAGGTTCAGGACGCCGGAGCGGGCCAGGGCGGCGAGCAGCAGCACGGTGAACGTCTTGCTGACCGAGCCGAGTTCGTAGCGCAGTGCGTGGCGGGGCGTGGGCGGGGCGAGTGCGTTGCCGCCGCTGACCGTGGTGCGCCGGCCGTGGCGGGTGACGGCGAGCACGACGTCCGGGGCGTCGAGGGCGGTGACCGCGTCCGCGAGGCGCAGGGCGAATGCGGCGTCGGGTGTCGTGGCGGGTGCCGTACGGCTGGTCACGTGGCGGACATCGCGCGGGAGGTGGCCATCGCGGAGGCGAACGCGGCGACCAGGGTGGGGTGGTGGACGGTGTCGAAGACGTCGTCCGGGTCGCCGTCCGGCATGCCGTGCTGGAGGGGCATCGCGCCCGTCTCGGACTGGGCCGCGGCGTACCGCTCCCACACCTGTGCGTCGAGGGCCGGCCGGGGCAGGCACGTGTCGACGACGAGGAGTTCGCCGAGCAGGTCCCAGTGTTCGAGGTCGGCCCAGTCCTCCAGCCAGGCGGGCAGGTACAGCGCGAGGTAGTCGGCGGTCTCGGGGGGAATACGGTCGGGCGCCGCGCCCCAGTCGGTGAGGTGGAAGACGGTGTGCGTGATGTCGTACGCGATGTGGTACTGCACCGTCCACGGTTCAGGGAGCCGGCTCAGCCAGGTTCCGTTGACGGCTTCGGCGAAGTCAGCGCTGGGTGGGAGGCCGATCCGGCGCTCGGCGCCCAGCACGCTGAGCCGCCGGTTGGGCACCATGTCCAGGGCGGGCCAGGTGCGGGTGTGGTGGCAGACGTCGACGGCCGATTCGAGTGCCGGGTGGCGGAAGCCGAGTTCGTGGAAGGTGGAGTAGATCTCCAGCGGCACCGGGGAGAAGGGTTCGTCGTGCTGGAGGGCGGCCAGTACGTTGCCGCCGTCCAGCAGCTCGCGCCAGGTGAAGTCGAGGAGCTGCCCGGCGCGGGCGTGCTGGCGTGAGCCCGCGACGCCCTCCCGGAAGAGCACGCGCATGTTGAGCGCCAGCTCGCCGATGGGCTTGAGGCGTTCGGCGACGCCTCTGCCGGTCGCGCGGTCCTCGGGGGTCAGCCGGAAGTGCTCGCGGTGGTTGTCGAGCCACATCAGGGCCCGGTCTCCGACGCCGTGCAGGAGGGCGGGAGGAGCGGTCGCGGTCGTGGCGGTCATGGGGCCACCTCGCTTTCGTGGACCGGCGCCCCCTCCCCGCCCCCGGTCGCGTCCAGGGCGATGCGGGTGAGGGTGCCGGCGAAGGCGGTCGCCAGGGTGGAGTGGTAGCGGGAGGTGAAGTAGGCGGAGCGGTCGCCGGAGGCGGACCCCGTGCCCAGGTCGGGCACGCTGCCGTCGGCGGCCTGTGCGCCGGCCAGCCGCTGCCAGACCGCGGGGTCGTACGGAGCGTCGGGCAGGCAGGCGGTGACGGCGAGCAACTCTGCGACCAGGTCCCACAGTTCCTCGTCCAGCCAGTTCTCCAGCCAGGCGGGGAGCCAAAGCCGCAGGTAGTCGGCGTGCGCGCGGGACAGCCGGCCGGGGTCGCGGCCCCAGTCGGTGAGGTGGAAGACGTCGTGGGTGAGGCCGTACGCCCCTTTGCGGTCCAGGGCCCACGGTTCGGGCATCAGACCGAGGCCGGTCAGTTCCAGTACGGCCGTGAAACGGGCGTGCGGTTCCAGTCCGATCCTGCGCTCCGCGTTGAGCACGCCGAGGGTACGGGTGTGGTCCTCGCGCGCCACCCGCCAGCCGCGCAGCCCGGTGGTCGCCGCCAGCAGGCTTTCGACGGCCGGGTTGCGCAGCCCGGCGCGGGCGAAGACTCCGTAGATCTCCACGGGATAGGTCGCGTGCGGCTCGCCGCGGACCAGTTCGGCGAACAGCTCGCCGTCGCGGGTCTCGTTCCAGGCGAAGGCGAACAGCCCGTCCGCCGCCCGGCGCAGGTCCTCGCGGGGGTGTGACGTACTGATGAGGCACGTCAGTTCGGCCAGTTCGCCGAGGGGCTTGAGGGTGAGGTCGGGGTCGGCGTCCGTGGTGACGTCCGGGGGGAGGCGGAAGTCCGCGCGCGCCGCGTCCAGCCACGCCAGGCCGTCGCCGACCATGCGGTCGAGCAGCGACGCCCGGGCGGCCCGGTCGCCGGTCATCCACCCCGTCCGTAGAACTGCCGCGCGGCCACGACGTGGAGTGCCACGCGTGGGTCGCCCTGACTCATCTGCCGTACGAACACCAGTCCGGTGTCGAGGCCGAGGGTGGGCGGGACGTCCGGCAGCCGGGCCAGCCACCGCCCGATACCTGCCGCCTGGAGCCAGTCCCTGCGGCGTACGGCGCGGACGAATCCGCGGGCCAGGTCGTCGGTGCGCGTCGACAGCCGGTCGGCCAGGCTCTGCGCGAGTCCGGGTAGAGCGAGCGCGGCCAGTTGGGACGTCCGATGGGAAAGCTTTGGCCAGGGATCGTCGGCCACCCAGTCCGACGCGGCGTCCGGGGCCTGCGGCCAGCCGTTCGCTCCGCCGGGCAGGAAGGCGTGCGACGCCTCGACCAGGCCCCGGTAGCTCCACACGGACACTGCCGAGGCGTCAGGTCCCGGCGGGTGGGCGGCCAGCGCCTCCCGGACGAGCGCTTCGTCGTTCTCGCCACCGGGTACTGCCCGGTGGTCCAGCGCGTAGGGCGCGAGCGCGTCCGCGCCCAGCACCCGGACGGCCGCTGACGCCAGCGCGTCTCCCTGCCGCAGCAGGCTGGAGAGCGCGTACGGGTCGCCCTCACCCCGAAGGGCGAGGACGACTCCTGTTGCGGCATCGGCGACCACAGCGCTCAGCGGAACTGGTCCCGCTCCTTGAGCCTGTTCAGCCAACGCTTCCTCCTCCTCAACGGGCCTTCGGGTCCGTCTTCGGACGGGGAGTGGGCGGTGAGCCGAGGAGCAGGAGTGCGAGCAGGAACGCGCCCTTGCACTCACGGGTGTCGCGGAAGACGCCCGCCGGCTCCGCGGAGTCCAGCAGCCCCTCTACTTCGGCGTTCAGCGCTGTGGTTTCGACCTGGGAAGTGCGGTCCATGATCATGGAACCATCTCCTCGTATTGCGGCTGAACAACCAGCGTTACATAGGCGCCATTTGGTTGCAAATGAGAGAAAACGCCCCAGGTCGGCGCGGAAATGACCCCTTTGGTTGACGACAGAACAGTTTCCGCCTGACCACCGGTCAGCTCGGCACGGACGCCTTCCTCGCGACGGCGAAGACCCGCCGGAAGGGAAAGACCGTGCCGTGCGGGCCTGCCGGATAGGCGTCGCGCAGCGCCTCGGCGCACTCCGCGACAAAGGCGGCACTCGCCTCGGGGTCGCCCGCCAGGGCCGTCAGGACCGGACGCAGGGCGGTGCCCTTCACCCAGTCCAGGACCGGGTCCTCGCCGTGGAGGACCTGAAGGTACGTCGTCTCCCACACGTCGGCGTCGCAGCCCAGCGCGGCGAGGCGGGTCAGATACTCCCGGGGTTCGAGCACCGCCCCGGCGCGCTCCCCCGCACCGCCCAGGCGCGCCCGCCAGCGCGCGGAGTCGCGCAGGGCCGCCAGGAGGGTGTGACTGGGGGCCGAGAAGTTGCCCGGAACCTGGAAGGCGAGGACGCCGCCGGGCGTGAGGGCGTCCAGCCAGACCGGGAAACGGCTCGCGTGGTCGGGGACCCACTGGAGCAGGGCGTTCGAGACGATCAGGTCGTATGCCGCCTTCCCGGGCGCCCAGGTGGCGGCGTCGGCGTGGGCGAAGTCGAGGCGCGGCCCGGCGTACCGCCGGGCCCGCTCCAGCATCTGCGGGGAATTGTCGTACCCGGTGACACGGGCGTCGGGCCAGCGCTCCGCGAGCAGCGCCGTGACGTTGCCCGCGCCGCAGCCGAGGTCGGCGATGCGGGCGGGGGCGGGGAGGTCGACGCGGGCGAGGAGGTCGAGGAAGGGCCGGGTGCGGTGGCCGGAGTGCCGGAGGTACTGCTGGGGGTCCCAGACGGGTCGTACGGTCATGTGCGGCAGCCTCGCGCGCCAGTATCTTGATGTCAAGACACTTGACGCCAAGAGACTTCATGTCGACAGACCAACTACACTGATCGACATGGAGGACGAGGTCGACCGACTGGTCGCTGCATGGCGCCGCGAGCGCCCCGACCTCGACGTGGAACCACTCGAGGTCCTCAGCCGTGTCTCCAGGCTCGCCCGCCACCTCGACCGCGCCCGGCGGATCGCCTTCGCCGAGCACCAGCTGGAGCCGTGGGAATTCGACGTACTGACGTCGCTGCGGCGCGCCGGCGATCCGTACCAGCTCTCGCCGGGCCAGCTGCTGACGCAGACGCTGGTCACCTCCGGCACCATGACCAACCGCATCGACCGGCTCGCCAAGAAGGGCCTCGTCGAGCGGCTGCCCGACCCCAGCGACCGGCGCGGCGTGCTCGTGCGGCTCACCGCCGAGGGGCGCGACCGGGCCGACCAGGCACTCGCCGGGCTGCTCGCGCAGGAGCGCGCCATCCTGGGCGAGCTGTCCCGCGCCCAGCGCGGCGAACTGGCCGGGCTGCTACGCCAGTTGACCGCCCCGTTCGACAACATCCCGGGTTAGTTCCAGGTCCGCCGGGCCGACTCCGGCGCGGCGCGCGAGCGCGACGGCGGCGAGCGTGGAGTGCACGCCGAGTTTCCCCAGCACGTTCTGCATGTGTGTACGGACGGTGTGCGGGGACAGGAAGAGCCGCTCGGCCACGGCCTTGCGGCCCAGCCCCGCCACCATGCACCGCAGCACCTCGCGCTCGCGCGGGGTCAGCGACTCGACGAGCCGCTCGCTGTCGGTGCGGTGCTTGCGGGCGGCGGTCAGCTCCCTCAGGACCCCCGTGAGCAGCGCGGGCGGCAGGTGGGTCTCGTCGCGCAGTACGCCGCGGATGACGGCCAGCAGGCGTTGCAGCGAGCAGTCCTTGGCGACCCAGCCGGCGGCCCCCGCCTGGAGGGCGAGAGCGGCGCGGCGCGGGTCGTCCCGCTCGGCCAGTACGACCGAACGGACGGCGAGCTGCCCCGAGCGGACCCCCGCGACCAGGGCGATGCCGTCCACCGGGCTGTCCTCGCCCGGCCCGGGGACCTGGACGGCGCGGGCGGGCGGGGCGGCGGCGGCACCGAGGTCGGCGTCGACGAGCATGACGTCGAACCTGCGGCCTTCCGCCGCCGCCCGCTCCAGCGAGCGCAGCGCGGCGGGGCCGCTGCCGGCCGCGCACACGTCGACGTCGGGCTCGGCCGCCAGAGCCGCGGCGAGCGACTCGGCGAAGATGCGGTGATCGTCCACCACCAGTACCCGGATGCGAACCACAGACACCCCCATCTGCGTGGATCCGGGGCGTCCCCCTGGACCCCCGGGAAGGCGGACCGTGTGCGGGTACGGCGCCCGGAGGACGGGACGGGTCGTCCGCACGGCCGCCGCCGCGCACCGACCACTCGCCCACCCCGGGCGACGTACCCGACCGTCTCGCCCCCTGATCGAGCACCGGCCCCCACCGGCGCTCTGCTTCAGCGTACGGGCGGGGGCGGGGAGCGGAAGGTTATTCACAGAACTGATTGGCGGAGGTGTTTAAGGTGTGCCTCATGTTTCGTATAGAGACAGAAGTCGACAAAGAACGACGCACCGTGCTGGGCGAGCGGCTCGAAGCGGCGAACGCGGGGCGCTCACCGGCGATGGCCGCGCTGCGGGGCAGCCGTGCGGATGACGAAATTCCGCTTCAGGTGTGGGCGTTGGACGAGCAGAGCGGTGAACTGATCGCGGGGCTGGACGGTTTCACCTGGGGCCACTGGCTGCACGTGGGACTGCTGTGGGTCGCGGACGCGCACCGGGGGGCCGGTCTCGGGTCCGGGCTGCTGAAACGGGCCGAGACGACGGCCCGGGAGGAGCGCGGGTGCGGGGACGCGCGGCTGGAGACGTGGGACTTCCAGGCGCCGGAGTTCTACCGGCGCCTGGGGTACGAGATCGTCGGCCGCGTCGACGACTACCCGCCGGGTGTCACGGAGTTCATCCTCACGAAGCGGCTGGAGTGAGCGGAGCAGCCCCGGACGGCGACCGGCAGGCCGCCGTCACGCCAGGCGGTGCGCGCCCCTCGACGGAACCGCCGGGAAGACCCGGGGCGGCATCAGGCCCGCCGCGTCGAAGGCGGCTGTCACCGACTTCGTGATCGTGTCCGACGCCGACGACTCCGCCAGGACGATCGCTGATCCTCCGAAGCCGCCCCCCGTCATCCGGGCCCCCAGCGCCCCCGCCGCATGGGCGGTCGCGACCACCAGGTCCAGCTCGGCGCACGAGACGCGGAGGTCGTCGCGCAGCGACGCGTGGCCCTCGGTCAGCAGCGGGCCCGCCGCGCGCGGGTCGCCCGCGTCCAGGTGGGCGATCACCCGCTCCACGCGGTGGTCCTCGGTCACCACGTGGCGTACGTAGCGGCGTATCCGCTCGTCGCCCAGTGACGCCAGCGCCTCCGCCAGCCCCGCGTACGGCACGTCCCGCAGCGCCGCCACACCCAGCGCGCGCGCTCCCGCCTCGCACCCCTCCCGGCGTTCCGCGTACGCCCCGTCGCCCAGCGCGTGCTTGACGCGCGTGTCCACGACCAGGAGTTCGAGGCCGTGGGCGGCCAGGTCGAAGGGGACCTGACGGCTCGACAGGTCGCGGGTGTCCAGGTGCAGCGCGTGGCCCTCCGTACAGCAGGCCGCCGCCGTCTGGTCCATGATCCCGCAGGGAACCCCGACGAAGGCGTTCTCGGCGCGCTGGGCGACCACCGCCAGCCAGGACGGGGAAAGCCCCAGCTCGTAGAGGTCGTTCAGGGCCAGCGCCGTGACCACCTCCAGCGCGGCGGACGACGAGAGGCCCGCGCCCGTCGGCACCGTCGACGTCAGATGGATGTCGGCGCCGCCGACGGCGTGGCCCGCTTCCCGCAGCGCCCACACCACACCCGCCGGGTACGCCGCCCAGCTGCCGCCGGCGAGCGGCGGAGCGAGCTCGTCCGCGCGCAGCTGGACGATGCCGCCGTCGACGTCCGCCGAGTGCAGCCGCAGTACGCCGTCGTCGCGGCGCGCGACGGCGGCGACCGCCGTGTGCGGCAGGGCGAGCGGCATCACGAAGCCGTCGTTGAAGTCGGTGTACTCGCCGATGAGGTTGACCCGGCCGGGCGCCGCCCAGGCCCCGTCGGGCCCGGCGCCGTACAGGTCGGTGAACGCCCGCGCGACGGCCGCGGCGACTGGCTCTGTCATGCGTCCCGCTCCGCACGGCGGGCGAACGCCCACGCGTCCGCGACGATGCCCGCGAGGTCCGCGCGGGACGGCTTCCAGCCGAGCTTCTCGCGCGCCGTGTCGGCGGACGCGACGAGCACGGCGGGGTCGCCGGCCCGGCGCGGCGCCGGGGTCTCGGGGACGGGATGCCCGGTGACCTTGCGTACGGTCTCCACGACCTCGCGGACCGAGAAGCCGTTGCCGTTGCCGAGGTTGCAGATCAGGTGGTTCCCCGGCTCGGCCGCGTCCAGGGCCAGCAGGTGCGCCTCGGCCAGGTCGGCGACGTGGATGTAGTCGCGGACACAGGTGCCGTCGGGGGTCGGGTAGTCGTCGCCGTACACCGCGATCGACTCGCGCCGGCCCTGCGCCACCTGGAGGACGAGGGGGATGAGGTGGGACTCGGGGTCGTGGCGCTCGCCGCAGTTCCCGTAGGCGCCCGCGACGTTGAAGTAGCGCAGCGAGACGGCCGCGAGGCCGTGGGCGGCGCTCTCGCCGCCGATCATGTGGTCGACGGCCAGCTTGGAGGCGCCGTACGGACTGGTGGGCGCGGTCGGCGCGGCCTCGGTGATCGGCGTGGACAGGGGCTCCCCGTACGTCGCGGCCGTCGAGGAGAAGACCAGCTTGCGGACGCCTGCGTCGCGCATCGCGGCGAGCAGCGCCATCGTCCCGCCGACGTTGTTCGTCCAGTACTTCTCGGGGTCGACGACGGACTCGCCGACCTGCGAGAACGCGGCGAAGTGCAGGACGCCGTCGTACGAGGCGTCCAGCCACCGCGCGGCGTCCTGGATGCGGCCCTCGATGAACGCGGCGCCGGCCGGGACGCCCTCGCGGAAGCCGGTGGAGAGGTCGTCGAGGACGGTCACCTCGTGGCCGGCCTCCAGGAGGTGGGCCGCGACCACGCTGCCCACGTATCCCGCGCCGCCCGTGACCAAGTACTTGTGCTGGCTCACTCGCTCGCTACCTCTCGCAGTCGCGCTGCCGCGGTCTCCGGCGGCACATCGTTGATGAACACATTCATGCCGGATTCGGAACCCGCGAGAAACTTCAGCTTGCCCGAAGTGCGTCGGATGGTGAAAAGCTCGAGGTGGAGCCCGAACTCGGGTGCGAAATCGGCCGGGCCGAACGGGGCCTGGTGCCAGGCGGAGATGTACGGCGTCGGTGGCTCACCGGGACCGAAGATCCGGTCGAACCTGCGCAACAGTTCCAGATAGAGCTGTGGGAACTCTGTGCGCGCGTCGTCGTCGAGCCCGCGCAGGTCGGGCACGCGCCGCTTCGGGTAGAGGTGCACCTCGTACGGCCAGTGAGCGGCGTACGGCACGAAGGCCACCCAGTGCTCGCCCTCCAGCACCACGCGGGTGCCCTCGGCGCGCTCCCTTGCCACGACGTCGTCGAAGAGGTTGCGGCCGGTCTCCGCCCGGTGCGCGGCCACGGAGCGCAGCATCTGGGCCGTGCGGGGGGTGACGAAGGGGTAGGCGTAGATCTGGCCGTGCGGGTGGCCGAGGGTCACGCCGATCTCCGCACCCCGGTTCTCAAAACAGAACACCTGTCGGACCCCCGGCAGCCCGGCCAGCTCGGCCGTCCTGTCGGTCCACGCGTCCAGGACGAGACCGGCCCGTTCCTCGGTGAGGTCGGCGAAGGACGCGTCGTGGTCGGAGGTGAAGCACACGACCTCACAGCGTCCGGCGTCCCCGGCCAGTGACGGGAAGCGGTTCTCGAAGACGGCCACCTCGTAGTCGGCGGCCGGGATCTCGCTGTGCCGCCCGTCGCGCGACGGGCACAGCGGGCACTGGTCGGCGGGCGGGTGGTAGGTGCGGGCCTGGCGGTGCGAGGCGATGGCGACACGGTCGCCGAGGAGCGGGTCGCGGCGGATCTGCGAGGTGGTGGCGACCGGTTCGAGGGGGCGCGGGTCCACGGCGTCGCGTACGGCGTCGTCGCGGGAGTCGTAGTAGAGCAGCTCGCGGCCGTCGGCCAGCCGCGTCGGTGTCTTCTTCACACGAAGGCTCCTCATCACCTCTATCCAACACAATCAAACACAACTAACCACGAACACACAGGGCAGTCAACGGCTCACACGGGGCCGTCCCATCACAATCCAACAAAGAACACCAACAGAAGTATTCAGTTTCGCCACCCGGAGGCGTAGGTTCCGTCTCGGTCCGTGTCCTCGACGAAGACGAAGCAGGTCTCCATGCACTACCTGGCCGAAGGGCTACGGCTCCCCACCAACGGGCTCGACTACACGATTCTGGCGATCTACTTCGCCGTGGTCCTCGGCATCGGCTTCGCGGCCCGGGCCAGCGTGAAGACCAGCCTCGACTTCTTCCTCTCGGGCCGGTCCCTGCCGGCCTGGGTCACCGGTCTGGCGTTCGTCGCCGCCAACCTCGGCGCCACCGAGATACTCGGCATGGCCGCCACCGGCGCGCAGTACGGCGTGGCGGTCGTCCACTGGTACTGGATCGGCGCCATCCCCGCCATGGTCTTCCTCGGCCTGGTGATGATGCCCTTCTACTACGGCTCGAAGGTCCGCTCGGTCCCCGAGTTCCTGCTCCAGCGCTTCGACAAGTCGGCGCACCTGCTGAGCTCGGTCCTCTTCGCCTTCGCCGCCATCCTCATCGCGGGCGTGAACCTCTACGCGCTGTCGATCGTCGTGGAGGCGCTGCTCGGCTGGCCTCAGTGGGTGTCGATCGTCGTGGCCGGCTTCTTCGTCCTCGCGTACATCACGGTCGGCGGCCTCTCCTCGGCGGTCTACAACGAGGTGCTCCAGTTCTTCGTGATCCTCGCGGCCCTCATCCCGCTCACGATCCTCGGCCTGAAGCGGGTCGGCGGCTGGGACGGCCTGACCGGCTCGCTGGAGCAGAGCCACGGCGGCGACTTCCTCACCGCCTGGGGCGGCACGGGCATCGGCGACGCCAACCCGCTCGGCGCGAACTGGCTGACGATCATCCTCGGGCTCGGCTTCGTGCTGTCCTTCGGTTACTGGACGACCAACTTCGCCGAGGTCCAGCGCGCCCTGTCGGCGAAGAACCTGTCCGCCGCCAGGCGCACCCCGCTGATCGCCGCGTTCCCCAAGATCTTCATCGTGTTCCTGGTGATGATCCCCGGCCTGGTCGCCGCCGTGCTCGTGCCGAAGATAGGCACCGCCGGATCGGACCTGACGTACAACGACGCGATACCGCTGCTCATGCAGGAGCTGCTGCCGAACGGTGTGCTGGGCATCGCGGTGACCGGTCTGCTGGCCGCGTTCATGGCGGGCATGGCGGCGAACGTGTCGTCGTTCAACACCGTGTTCACCAGCGACATCTGGGCGAAGTACGTGAGGCCCGGCCGCGACGACGCGTACTACCTGCGCTTCGGCCGGCTGATCACGGCGATCGGCGTGCTGGCCTCCATCGGCACGGCCTTCATCGCCTCCAGCTTCTCCAACATCATGAGCTACCTCCAGACGCTCTTCTCCTTCTTCAACGTCCCGATGTTCGTGGTCTTCATCATCGGCATGTTCTGGAAGCGGGCGTCGATGAAGTCCGGAGTCTGGGGCCTGGTCGCGGGCACCGGCGCCGCGATGATCAACTACTTCTGGATCTACAAGCAGGGGATCGTCGACATCCCGACCGACCAGGGCGCCAACTTCGTCTCCGCGATCGTCGGTTTCGTCGCGGGCGCCGTCGTCATGGTCGTCGTCACCCTCTTCACCGCGCCGAAGCCGGAGGCGGAGCTGGCGGGCCTCGTGTACGGAACCCGCTCCCCGGGGCTGGAGGAGCCGCCCGGCGAGGGCGACGACGCCTGGTACCGCAAGCCCGCGCTGCTCGGCTGGGGCGCGATCGTCATCGCCGCCCTGTGCTACGTCCCGTACTCCTTCTGACTTCCGACCGGAGGCCGACACCATGTCCGAGCTGCACCACGAAGTCTCCGAGCTGGAGCGCAAGTCCGCCACGGCGGCCCGCCTGTTCGACATCCGGCGCATCATCGGCGGCCTGTTCGCCGTCTACGGCGTGATCGTCACGATCGCCGGAATCACCGCGTCCGACGCGGACCTGAAGAAGGCCCAGGGCATCAACATCAACCTGTGGACGGGGCTGGCGATGCTGGCGCTCGGCCTGTTCTTCCTGATCTGGCTGAAACTGCGGCCACTGGCTCCGCCGGCGGCGCCCGAACCTGCCGAGTAGACGCCCTGCGGGCGGGTCCACCAACGCCGGACGGGCCGAACGCCGCCGCTTGCGGCGCCGTTCGGCCCGCCCCCGGTCAGCTGGTGTCCGGGGCCGCGCGGTCCAGCAGTCCCGTGCGGGCCGCCAGGGCCGCCGCCTCCAGGCGGGAGCCGACGCCCAGCTTCATCAGGACCCGCTGGACGTGCGTACGGGCGGTGCTCGGCGCGATGCCCATGCCGGCCGCGATCAGCCGGGTGTCCTCGCCGTCCGCGACCCGTACCAGGACCTCGACCTCACGCGGCGTCAGCATCTGGAGCAGCCGCTGTCCCTCGTCGTCGGGCTGCGCCGCCGGGTTCAGCAACTCCGCGAACGCGCCCTGCAACAGCTGCGGCGACACCGCCGCCTCCCCCGCGCGAGCCTTCACCATGGCGCGCTCGACACCCTCGATGCGTTCGTCGTGGCGTACGTACCCGGACGCCCCGGCGGCGAAGGCGGCGGCGATGCCGCGCGGGCTCGGCACCGGGCCCAGTACGACGACGGCCACCTGCGGCCGTTCCCGCTTGATACGGACGACCGGGTCGAAAACCCCCGGCCCGGCAGGGCTCGCCGTACCGAACAGGCATACCTCCGGCGCCCGGCTGACGACCAGTTCCGCCGCCCCCGAGGTCGGGGCGGCCGCCGCGAGCACCCGGTGCCCGCGCAGCTTGAGAGCCGAGGCGAGCGCCTCGGCGAGCAAGCGGTGGTCGTCGACCACCATGAGCCGCACGCCCATATAGAGAAACCCCCATACCCCTGCCCCGTGGAGCTGGCCCCCCGGCCCTCCTGCCCCGGCAAGCTACACGCTTGTTCGAGGTTGCGCGCCCCTTACCGGTAAGAAGCCCTCGGATTGTCGAATTCCACGCGATTCAGGACTACTTGTGGGCGAGGTATGACATGGGACGGCCCCGGCAGTGGCGAGGAGCCACTGCCGGGGCCGTCGTGCGCCAGGTGCCGGACGCGTCAGCCCGCGCCGAAACCGATCGCCAGATAGCGCTTGTAGCCCTCGCGCTCCTGGCTCATCAGGCGCGTCGCCATGAACAGACGGCCGTCGGCGTACCGGAACTCGGCCGAGTCCACCGTGAAGCTCGTCGCCACGTCACGGACCGCCCGGTCGGCCGGGTTCTCCAGCAGCAGCGTCTGCTTCATGGAACCGCCGTCGATGCTCACCACCTGGCCGCCCTTGTCGTACGGCGGGTACTTGTACGCGATGATGTTGCCGCCGTCCATGCGGATCGGGTGCATCGTGTAGCGGTCGCCCGCGTCGGCCCGGTCGCCGGTGACCTTGCCGGTCGCGAGGTCGAAGGAGACGATCTCGTTCGTCCGGCCGCCCTCGGCGCCGCCCTCGTGCTCCTCGGTCGGCATGTAGATCCTGCCGTTGCCGACGACGACCTTGGTGCAGCCCTCGGTGTCGCGGCACCTCGGGGCGTACTTCTCGGCGTCGGCCGAGATCCTGGCGCGCAGCTTGCCGGTCTTCTCGTCGATCGAGAAGAAGTCGGAGACGCCGCTGCCGTCGCCCGCGGTGTCGCCGACGTCGGCGGCGGCGACCAGCGGCTTGGTGGAGACGATGCTCGCCTGGTCCACGCCCGCGGGCATCTTGTACTTCGAGATCGGGGCGCCGGTCTTCGGGTTCAGGTACTCGATGGAGAGCTGGGGGTCGCTGACCGAACCGCAGCTGCGGACGGTGGCGAGTGCCTCGCCGCCCGCGTAGCCCACGTCGCGGCACTGTTCGGCATTGGCCTTCGGCTGCCAGCGGATCTTGCCGGTGGCGAGGTCGAAGGCCGCGCCACCGCGGGTGCCGCCCGCGCCGACCGCGTCGCCGCCGATCGTGATCTCGCTGAAGATGACCCGGTCGTCACCGTCCTTGACCGACTTCTGCCACACCAGCTCGCCCGCGTCGATGTCGATGACACCGACCTCGGTGCAGGGCGAGTACGTCGCTCCCGCCGGCATCGGTCCGGCGAACAGGATCGCGGTCCTGTTGTCCTTGGTGACGTGCGGCGTCGCGGCGCAGACCTCGCCGGGGAGCGGAACGGACCAGAGCTTCGTGCCCTTGTCCAGGTCGTAGCCCACGACCTCGTTGAGGCCGCTCTTGACGTACGCCTTGTCGGTGATCCAGGAGCCGTTGACGCCGGCCACCGTCTCCTTCACCTTGGGGGCGGGCAGCTGGAAGAGGACCTTGGAGTTCGTGTTGGAAGGCGCCTCCTCCTTGCCGGCTCCGTCGGGGGCGGGCTTGGCGTCGCCGCCGCCGCCACCGCCGCCGGTCGAGCCCGCGGCGGAGTTCTGCGGGTCGTCCTTGCCGCTGTCGTCACCGGACACGTACCAGATGCCGCCGCCGACGATCATGGCCACCGCCACCACCGCCGCGATGACGATCAACGTGGTGGAGCTGACCTTCTTGCCGCCGCCCTGCGGGGACATGCCCTGCGTGGGCATGCCCTGCTGGTAGCCGTACGGCGGCTGCTGCGGCTGGCCGTACGGCGGCTGCTGACCGTACGGGTTGGGCTGGCCGGGCTGCGTCGGGTAGCCGTAACCGGGCTGCTGACCGGGCTGGCCCGGCTGCGTCGGGTAGCCGTAACCCGGCTGCTGGCCCGGCTGGGCGGGCGGCGCCGGGGGTGCCTGCGGGTAGCCGTAGCCCGGCTGGTCGGCGGGCGGGGTCGGGGCGCCGAAGCCGCCGCCGGGCGGGGGCGTCGGGGCGCCGTACCCGCCCTGCGGGGGCTCGTTCGGCGGTGGGGGCGGTGGCTGCGTCATGGCGTGCGTACCTCGGGAGAAGGGTGTCGAAGACGTGGGAGGAGACCCGGGATTGGGCCGGGTTCAGTCACCGGCCGTCACTTGCCGAAGACCATCATGGTCTTCGCCTCCTTCTCCTCCTCGTCATTGCTGGCGCTGACGCGGGCGGCGACGACGTAGAACCGGCCGTCCTCGTAGGCGACCTTCGTCGTGAAGAAGCCGTTCTCGATCTCGGCGGTCGACTGCGGGTTCTGGAGCAGCATCTTCGGCTTGCCGCCCGACGCCGGAACGGTCGCGAGCGCGCCGCCCTTGTCGTACGAGGCGTCCATGTGCACCAGGACCTCGCCGCCCTCCATCCGCAGCGGCATCATCGGACGGTCGCCCGCGGAACGCCACTTGGGCTTGCCGGTGTCGAGGTTGAAGGCGATGACCTCGTTGCTGCGGTCCAGGCCGCTCGTCTTCTCGGCGGTGGCCATGTAGAAGGTGTTCGCGTCGGCGGCGACGCCGGTGCAGCCCTGGAGGTTCTGGCCGAAGACGATGAAGCTGCCGCCGCAGCGGGGCTGGAACTTGTCCTTGCCGCCGTCGATCACCGAACGCAGCTTGCCCTTGTCCGTCAGCGCGAAGACGCTCCACTCGCCCTTCTTCTCGCGGTTGGTCGCGGAGACGACGAGCGGGGAGACGGAGTAGACCTTGTCGGCTTCCCAGCCCTTGGCCAGCGGGTAGCTCCACTTGACCTTGCCGGTGGCCGGGTCGTGCTCCTGGATCCGCTCGTGGTTCTTGGCGGCCTCGCCGGTGGAACAGGCGGCGGCGGCGATCAGCTTGGCGCCGCTGGTGAAGGCGTACGGCTGGCACTCACCGGGGAGCTTGCCCCACAGCTGCTTGCCGTCCTTCATGCTGAAGGCGGTGGAGTGGCCGGTGCGGCCGGCGGTGACGGTGTTGCCGCTGATGGCGATGGTGATGTCGGAGAGGATGTCGAACGTCCCCTCCTTCTTCACCTCGGCCGTCCAGCCCGCCTTGCCGGTCTTGAGGTCGATCATCTGGAGCTTGCTGCACTTGGCCCGCTCGGTGGTGCCGTCCTTGACACCGATGACGATCTTGCCGTCGTCGGCGGGCTTCAGGGGGGCTGCACAGATCTCGGTGGAGAGCGGGAGGGTCCACTTCTCCTTGCCGTCGCCGGCGTTGTAGGCGGCGACCTTCTTGTACATGGCCTTGACGACGAGACCGTCGGTGAACCACGGGCCGTACACGTCGGCGCCGTTGCGCGGCAGGTCGACGTCGTTCTTCTGGAGCCACAGGACCTTGGACTCGCCCGCCTGGCGCCCGGCGTTGAGGTCGTCACCGGCGTCGCGGCCGCCGGCGGAGTCGCCGCCGGTGTCGCCGGAGGGCGGGTCCTGCGGCTTGTTGTCCTTGCTGCCGCCGGCGACGGGCCGCTTCTTCTTGCCGCCGTCGTCGTCGCCGAGGGCGATGTAGAGGCCGCCGCCGACCACGAGGACCGCGGCGAGGGCCGCGCCGATGACGACCGCGGCCTTGCCCTTGAAGGGGCCGCCGCCACCGCTGCCGCCCGGGGCGGGTGCGCCCGGGAAACCGCCGTAGGGGCCCGGCTGTTGCTGGCCGTACGGGGCCTGCTGCTGGCCGTAGGGACCGGGCTGCTGACCGTACGGTCCGGGCTGCGGCTGGCCGTACGGGCCCGCCTGACCCGGCTGCTGGCCGTACGGACCCGGCTGGCCGGGCTGCTGGCCCGGCTGCCCCGGGTAGCCGTATCCCGGCTGCGGTGCCTGCTGGGGCGGCTGCTGCGGGTAGCCGTACCCGGGCTGCGCCGGGGGCTGCTGCGGCGGGGCGGCGGGCGGGGCCGGGGGCATCTGCGGCGGCTGGGCGGGCCCCTGGGGCGGCTGCTGCCGGGGGTCCTGGGGGGCTCCGAAGCCGCCCTGCGGCGGCTGGTTGGGCGGCTGAGACATCAGCGCATACCTCTTCACACGAGACCGCCGCCCGTTCGGTCTCCCCCGCAATTCCGGCGGCGTATCTCCGTCGGAAAGGAGCGAATCAGGCTTGAGCCCCGCAGATCTACGTCAGTCGAGCGGGGCTTCTTTCTATCACTTGGGCCCTCCCGAACGAGGGCCCGGTCCGCCCCTGTTCCCAAGGGAGGACCGGGCCGTGACGCGCCCGTTATTCGGCTTCGCGCATCTGCTACGCGTCTTCCGCGAGTTCCATCCAGCGCATCTCCAGCTCGTCGCGTCCGGCGACGAGTTCACGCAGCTCGGCGTCGAGCAGGGCCACCTTCTCGAAGTCGGTGGCGTTGGCCGCGATTTGGGCGTGCAGCTCGGTCTCCTTGTCGGAGAGCTTGCCGAGCTGACGCTCGATCTTCTGCATTTCCTTCTGGGCGGCGCGGGCGTCACCGGACGCCTTCTTCTTGGCGGGCGCGGCGACGGGGGCGGGCGCCGGGGCGGCGGACTCGATCATCTGCCGCCTGCGCTCCAGGTACTCGTCGAGGCCGCGCGGCAGGTTGCGCAGCGTCTGGTCGCCGAGCAGGGCGTACACCTTGTCGGTCGTGCGCTCGATGAAGAACCGGTCGTGCGAGATGACGACCATCGAACCGGGCCAGCCGTCGAGCAGGTCCTCCAGCTGCGTCAGCGTCTCGATGTCCAGGTCGTTGGTCGGCTCGTCGAGGAACAGCACGTTCGGCTCGTCCATCAGCAGCCGCAGGATCTGGAGCCGGCGCCGCTCACCGCCGGAGAGGTCGCCGACCGGAGTCCACTGCTTCTCCTTGCTGAACCCGAACTGCTCGCACAGCTGGCCCGCCGTCATCTCGCGGCCGGTGCCGAGGTCCACCCGGTCCCGTACGCGCTGGACGGCTTCGAGCACGCGCAGCTTCGGGTCGAGCTCACCGACCTCCTGGGAGAGGTACGCGAGCTTCACGGTCTTGCCCACGACGACCTTGCCCGCGACGGGCTGGGTGTCGCCCTGGGTGCGTGACGCGTCGGCCAGGGCGCGCAGCAGCGAGGTCTTGCCCGCGCCGTTGACGCCCACGAGTCCGACCCGGTCGCCGGGCCCGAGCTGCCAGGTGAGGTGCTTGAGCAGCACCTTGGGGCCGGCCTGGACGGTGACGTCCTCAAGGTCGAAGACGGTCTTGCCGAGCCGCGAGTTGGCGAACTTCATCAGCGCGGAGGTGTCGCGGGGCGGCGGCACGTCGGCGATCAGCTCGTTGGCCGCCTCGACGCGGAAGCGCGGCTTCGACGTGCGGGCGGGGGCGCCGCGGCGCAGCCACGCCAGCTCCTTGCGGACCAGGTTCTGGCGCTTGGTCTCCTCGGTGGCGGCGATGCGCTCGCGCTCGGCGCGGGCGAAGACGTAGTCGGAGTAACCGCCCTCGTACTCGTGCACGGCGCCGCGCTGCACGTCCCACATGCGGGTGCAGACCTGGTCGAGGAACCAGCGGTCGTGAGTGACGCAGACGAGTGCGGAGCGGCGCGTCTGGAGGTGCTTGGCGAGCCAGGCGATGCCCTCGACGTCGAGGTGGTTGGTCGGCTCGTCGAGGACGAGCAGGTCCTGCTCGTCGATGAGCAGTTTGGCGAGGGCGATCCGGCGGCGCTCACCGCCGGAGAGCGGGCCGATGACCGTTTCCAGGCCGTGTTCGAAGCCGGGCAGGCTGAGGCCGCCGAAGAGGCCGTTCAGTACGTCGCGGATTTTGGCGGTGCCGGCCCATTCGTGATCCGCGAGGTCGCCGATGATCTCCTGGCGGACGGTCGCGGCGGGGTCGAGCGAATCGTGCTGCGTGAGGACGCCGAGGCGCAGGCCGCCGCTGTGCGTGATGCGGCCGCCGTCGGCCTCCTCCAGCTTGGCGAGCATGCGGATGAGGGTCGTCTTGCCGTCGCCGTTGCGGCCGACGACACCGATCCTGTCCCCCTCCGAGACGCCCAGGGAGACGCCGTCGAGCAGGGCACGGGTGCCGTAGACCTTGCTGACGGCCTCGACGTTGACAAGGTTGACGGCCACTGACACTCCAGTTGAGGGGGTTAAACAACCTCCAGGGTAGTCGTCACGCGGGCGGCTCCACACGGGCCGGGTTCCCTGCGGGCGCAGGGAACGGGCCGAACGCCTCGCCGGAGCGCCTCATCCGCCCGTCGTCGCACCGGCGCGCGCCCGGCCCGCCGCCTCCACCAGCAGCCAGCCCGCGAGGGCCATGACCACGGCGGTGGGTGCGCTGACCCGTACGGCGACGAGCAGGGCCGTACGGCCTTCGAGGAGCCCGGCGAAGCCGACCATCGACAGGCCGAGGATGCCGAGCAGACTCAGCGTGACGCCGACGGCGGCCGCGGGACCCGCCAGGCGCCCGGGGGAGCCCGCCGGCAGGCCGCCGCCGCGTGCGGGCCGCTCGAAGGCCCGGAACGCCGCCACGCACAGCGCCGTCAGCCCCGCCGCCGCGGCGAACCGCGGCGGCACCTGGGCCCACCAGCCGGCGCTCGCCGGCGCGGGCAGCGGCAGGTCGAGGGCGAGCATCGCGCCGTACACGCCGAGCATCGCGGTCAGGTGCCACAGGAACGCCGTCATGGCCATACCGTTCGCGGCCACGACGCCGCGCCAGACGCGCGGCCTCGCCACGAGGCGCGCGCCGGGGCCGCGCAGCAGCTCGACCGCGCCGACCAGCCACAGCCCGTGGGCCAGCAGGGCCAGTGTGGGCGGAGCCATGTTGCTGACCTTCTCGCCGGGCATGCCGACCATGCTCAGCGGATACGGCCCGAACGCGACCAGGGCGGCGGCTCCCGCCAGGCCGGCGGCGGCGAGGACGGCCGGCCTGCGGATGCGTCCGTCGGCGCGCAGGAAGCCCAGTTGGTGGACGGCGAGCCAGACGAAGGCGAAGTTCAGGAATTCGACGTACGGCACCCCGAAGGCGAAGCGCAGCAGGTCGACGCCGACGGCTGCGGAAGCGAGCGCGCCGAAGGCGGCCCAGCCGTGCCGCTCGTGCAGTTTCAGCAGGGCGGGGGTGAAGGCCACCATCGCCAGGTAGATCCCGATGAACCACAGCGGCTGGGCGACGAGGCGCAGCGCGACGCCGGTCAGCCCGTCCTGGCCGCCGAGGAGCTGGATCGCGAGGGCGGCGGCGCCCCAGACCGCGACGAAGACCATGGTGGGCCGCAGCAGCCGCTGGAGACGGGCCCGTACGAACACGGAGTACAGCCCGGCTCCTTCGGGGTGCTTGCGCCGCAGCGAGCGGTACGAGAGCGCGTGCGAGAAGCCGCCGACGAAGAAGAAAACCGGCATGACCTGCAACGCCCAGGTGAGGATCTGCAACCGAGGTACGACGGCCAGCAGATTGCCCACGTCACCGTCGGCCGACACGGCGGCCATCAGCCAGTGCCCGGCGACGACGGTGCCGAGCGAGGCGACGCGCAGCAGGTCCACGTACCGGTCGCGCCCGGCGGGCGTCCGGTCGGCGAGCTCGCGAACACTTTTTCCCATGCGGGTACGCTCTCGCCCCCGCACGGCCCCCCGACAGGGCGCCCGTACTCATTCCGCCCTGAGTACGCGGCGCCCGCGGCCCACCGGAACCGGACCCCGCGACGGAGCCGGGACCGGCCGGCCGCACGTCAGCCGACGGCGCCGGTCACGGTCGCGCCCGCCGCCGGGGACTGCGCCACCCGGGCCGTGCGGCAGGTGCCCGAGGCGACGAGGGCCGCCGCCACCGACTCCGCCGCCTCCGCGTCCTTGGTCAGGAACGCCGTGGTCGGCCCCGACCCGGAGACCAGGCCCGCGAGCGCGCCCGCGTCCGTGCCGGCCGCGAGGGTGGCGGCGAGGGAGGGGCGCAGGGACAGGGCCGCGGGCTGGAGGTCGTTGGCCAGCGCGCCCGCCAGCGCGGTGGCGTCGCCTGTGCGCAGGGCGTCCAGAAGCACGGCCGAGGCGACCGGCGGCGGGACTTCGGTGCCCGCCGTGAGACGGTCGAACTCGCCGTACACCGCGGGGGTCGACAGCCCGCCGTCGGCCACCGCGAAGACCCAGTGGAACGTACCGCCGACGTCGAGCGGCGTCAGGTTCTCGCCGCGCCCCGTACCGAGCGCCGCTCCGCCCACGAGGCTGAACGGCACGTCGCTGCCCAGCCCGGCGCAGATCTCCAGCAGTTCGTCCGCCGGGGACCGCGTACCCCACAGCGTGTCGCAGGCGAGGAGCGCGCCGGCGCCGTCCGCGCTGCCGCCCGCCATGCCGCCCGCGACGGGGATGTCCTTGGCGATGTGGATGTGCACGTCCGGGGACAGCCCGTGCCGGGCGGCCAGCGCGATCGCCGCCCGCGCGGCGAGGTTCGTACGGTCCAGGGGGACCTGTGCGGCGTCCGGGCCCGAGCACGTGACGCGCAGCGAGTCGGACGGCGTGACGGTGACCTCGTCGTACAGCCCCACCGCCAGGAAGACGTTCGCCAGATCGTGGAAGCCGTCGGGGCGCGCGCCGCCGACGGCGAGCTGGACGTTGACCTTCGCGGGGACCCGGACCGTGACCGTCATGCCGCCGCCCCCTTGTTCTCCGCGATACGGGCGAACTCCTCCACCGTCAGGGACTCGCCACGGGCCTGCGGCGACACCCCGGCCGCGACCAGCGCGGCCTCGGCCGCCGGGGCCGACCCGGCCCACCCGGCCAGCGCGGCCCGCAGCGTCTTGCGCCGCTGGGCGAACGCGGCGTCGACCACTGCGAAGACCTCCGCCTTGGAGGCCGAGGTCTTGATCGGCTCGCTCCGGCGCACCAGCGACACCAGCCCGGAGTCCACGTTCGGGGCGGGCCAGAAGACGTTCCGCCCGATGCTCCCGGCCCGCTTGACGTCGGCGTACCAGCAGGCCTTCACCGAGGGCACGCCGTACACCTTGTTGCCGGGGCGGGCCGCGAGCCGGTCCGCGACCTCGGCCTGGACCATGACCAGCGTCCGCTCGATGCTCGGGAAGCGCTCCAGCATGGTGAGCAGCACGGGCACCGCGACGTTGTACGGAAGGTTTGCGACCAGCGCCGTGGGCGCGGGCCCGGGCAGCTCGGTCACCTGCATGGCGTCCGAGTGCACCAGCGCGAACCGCTCGGCGCGCTGCGGCATCCGGGCGGCGATCGTCGCGGGGAGCGCGGAGGCGAGCACGTCGTCGATCTCCACGGCGACCACGCGGTCGGCGGCCTCCAGCAGCGCCAGGGTCAGCGAACCGAGCCCGGGACCGACCTCGACCACCACGTCGTCGGGCCGCACACCGGCCGTCCGTACGATCCGGCGGACGGTGTTCGCGTCGATGACGAAGTTCTGGCCGCGCTGCTTGGTCGGGCGTACGCCGAGGGCCGCCGCCAGTTCCCGGATCTCGGCGGGGCCCAACAGGTCGTGCAGGGGCTCAGGAGGCGTCTCAGAAGGCTCAGTGCTGCTCACCGCTCAAGAGTAAAGGCCGAGAAATTCCCCAGCCCCCACGCGCCCGGTCCCGCCCCGTCTCAGCCCCGCAACCGCCCCCCGCAGTGGGGCCAGGGACTGGCTCCCCGCTGCACGTACAGCTTCTTCGCCCGGAACGTCTGCTCGCTCGCGCTCGCCTCCTGCGGCCGCCCGCTGCCGCCAAGCGCCTGCCAGGTCTGCGTGTCGAACTGGTAGAGGCCGCCGTAGTTCCCCGTGGCGTCCACCGCCGCCGGCCGCCCCCCGGACTCGCAGTGCGCCAGCCCGTCCCAGTCGAGCCCGTCCGCCCCAGCCACGGACGTCGGCTTCTCCTTCGTACCGACCTTCACCCACCGCGCGACCGGCTCGCGCGCGATCTCCTCCGCGATCCGCCTCGGCTGCTGGCGCACGCCGTTGACGGTGCGCACGAAGTACGTCACCCACCTGGACCCCTGCTCCCCCGCCCGGACCACGACTTCCGTGCCCTTGAACAGCGACGGGTCCTCGGTCCTCACCACGTCGAACGCGATGGGTTCCTCGCGCACCTCCCTGGTGCCCCTGATCCGCATCACGGTGATCGTCTGTCCGTCGCGCGGGAAGCTCCCGGGTGGCGCGGAGGTGGTGTCCTGCCCGCGCAGGCTGATGCCGGCCTCGGCGAGCGCCTCCCCGACCGTCGCCGCGTTCGTGCGGATGGTGCGCTCGCGCCCGTCCGCCATGAACGTCACGGCCCGCTCGGTGCGTACGTCCAGGGTGAGCCCGGCGCGCCCGATCTCCAGGGAGCGCGAGGCGGAGAGGTACGCGCCCTCGGCGCGCACCCCGAACTGGCGCAGCGCGCCCTCGACCGTTCGGGCGGTGGTCCACACCCGGCGCCGCTGTCCGTCCAGGGTCAGTGCGACGGGGCGCCCGTACCGGACGACGACCTCGTCCCCGCTGGCCAGCTCGGCACCGGGGCCGGGGGCCACCAGGTCGTGCGCCCCCACCTCGACGCCTTCGTCCTCCAGCAGCTCGGTGACGTCGTCGGCGAAGGTGTGCATCGTGCGGGGTACGCCGTCGACGCTGAGCTTGACCGCCTTGTCGCTCGCCACGAACGCCGAAGTGCCGCCGGCCAGGAACGCGACGACGAGCGCCTGCGGGACGAGGCGGCGCAGCGCGTCGGGCCGTTCGGCCCCCTCGCGGCGCCTGGCGGCCCGCCGGGCCTCCGCCCGCCCGCCCGCGGCGCCGACGCCACCGCCGGTATCCGCGGCCGCACCGGCGTGCTGCCGGGGCAGCCGGGCGGGCTGGAGCTCGTACGCCGGCGCATACGTGTCGTGCTCGACCGACGTGTACGTGTCGTGCTCGACCGGCGCGTATCTGTCGTACCCCACCGGCGCGTACGTGTCGTACTCCACCGTGCGGCGGCCGCTGCCGCGCGCCGCCCGGTGACTGCCCTGCGAATTGCCCACGACGCTCCAGAAGTCCGGTCCGCACCGATGACGCTGCGGGCCGGGAGACTAGCGGAGCGGCCGTCACTCTCCAAAGCAACACGGCTACGGAGGGTCGCGGTATGACCGGGGGGCCGGCGTCAGTAGTCGAACGCGCGTGCCGTGTTGGCCGCGAGCGCCGCCGCCAGAACGTCCTCCTCGATCCCCTTGACCGCCGCCATCGCGCGCACGGTGACCGGGATGAGATACGGGGCGTTGGGCCGTCCGCGGTACGGCGCGGGCGTCAGGAACGGCGCGTCCGTCTCGACGAGCACCAGCTCCAGCGGCGCGACGGCGAGCGCGTCCCGCAGGGGCTGGGCGTTCTTGAACGTGACGTTTCCGGCGAAGGACATGAAGTAACCCTTGCGGGCGCAGATTTCCGCCATGGCGGCGTCACCGGAGTAGCAGTGGAAGACGGTGCGCTCGGGAGCGCCTTCTTCCTCCAGCACGCGCAGGACGTCCTCGTGCGCCTCGCGGTCGTGGATGACGAGCGCCTTGCCGTGCCGCTTGGCGATCTCGATGTGGGCCCGGAAGGACCGCTCCTGGGCGGCCATGCCCTCGGGCCCCGTACGGAAGTGGTCGAGACCGGTCTCGCCCACTCCCCGTACGTACGGAAGGGCCGCCAGTACGTCGATCTCGCCGAGCGCGTCGTCGAGGGCGGCGTCCCCGCCGGCGATCCGCGCACCCTGGCGCGACCAGCCGTCGGGGTCCCCCAGCACGATGCGCGGGGCTTCGTTGGGGTGCAGGGCGACAGCCGCGTGCACGTTCTCGTGCGCCGCCGCCGTCTCGGCCGCCCACCGCGATCCCTTCACGTCGCAACCCACCTGGACGACGGTCGTGACACCGACCGAGGCGGCCTTCGCCAGGGCCTCGTCGACGGTGCCGTCCTGCATGTCCAGGTGGGTGTGCGAATCGGCGACCTCTCCCCGGAGGGGTTCGGGCAGCGGCGGGGGTGCGTCCTTGGGGCTCATGGTCACGATCGTACGAAAACGCGCCCCCGCCCCCGCACTCACGTGCCGCCGGCGCCGTCACGTGCTCCCGGTGACGTACGGCCGCTCACTTCCGGTGGAAGGGATGCAACAGGTCCGACAGGTGCCAGTTGTGCTTGACGCGCACCGGTCCGGGGGCGTCCTCCATCGCCGGCCCCGGGATGCCCACCACTGGTCCGCCCATGGGAGCGTCCACGACGGCCGCCCGCAGCATTTCCCTGATCGACGAGACCTGCCCGGCCTTCATGATCCGGACGACATGTCCGCCGCAGTTGAGACAGGTGGGGCGGGACAGCGGCGACGGGACCCGCTCGCCGTCGGCCGTGTAGGTCACGAAGGTGTGGCCGTTGCCGTCGACGTGGTGGTGTATCTCGAAGGACTGCTCCCAGCCGTGCCCGCACCTCATGCAGGCGAAGGCGTATGCCTCGTGAACGGTGGTTCCTGCGCCGGCGGTGTCTGCGATCTCGCTCATGCCAGCTCCTTTCCACTGATCCAGTGGACGCCTGTTTCGGCGGGAGCGCATCGGTGCCTGTCGTTATATGGACCGGTCTTGGCCTTTCCATGGAAAAAGGCCCGGTGCGCGGTATGCGCTTTAGCTATTCACGATAGTCCTTTGCCCTGCGCTGAGCCTGTCCGTGCCGCATTCTTTGCCGCGACGACGGCGTCGAACACCTCGCGCTTGGGAAGCCCCGCCTCGGCGGCGACTGCCGCGATGGCCTCCTTGCGCCGCTCCCCCGCCTCCTCGCGCACCTGCACCAGCCGCACCAGCTCCGCCGGGTCCAGATTCCGCGGCGCATCGGACGCGCCTTCGACGACGACGGTGATCTCTCCGCGTACCCCCTCGGCGGCCCATTCGGCGAGCGCCTTCAGCGGGCCGCGCTTCACTTCCTCGTACGTCTTGGTCAGCTCGCGGCACACGGCGGCCCTGCGCTCGTCGCCGAAGACCTCGGCCATCGCGGCGAGGGTGTCGTCGAGGCGGTGCGGCGCCTCGAAGAACACCATCGTCCGCCGCTCACCGGCGACCTCGCGCAGCTTGCTCAGGCGCTCGCCGCCCTTGCGCGGCAGGAAGCCCTCGAAGCAGAAGCGGTCGACGGGCAGGCCGGACAGGGCGAGGGCGGTCAGCACGGCGGAGGGGCCGGGCACCGCGGTGACCTTGATGTCCTTCTCGACGGCGGCGGCGACCAGCCGGTAGCCGGGGTCGGAGACGGACGGCATGCCCGCGTCGGTGACGAGCAGCACCCGCTTGCCGTCCTCCAGCGCCTCGACGAGTTCGGGCGTACGGGCGCTCTCGTTGCCCTCGAAGTACGACACGACACGCCCCGTCGTCTGTACGCCGAGCGCCTGCGTCAGGCGGCGCAGGCGGCGGGTGTCCTCGGCCGCCACGACGTCGGCCGTCGCGAGTTCGGCGGCGAGGCGGGGCGGCGCGTCGGCCACGTCGCCGATGGGCGTCCCCGCGAGCACGAGCGTTCCGGCAGCTCCGGCCGTTCCGGGCGCCGCGGCCGTTCGAGCCGTTCGAGTCGTTCCAGTCGTTCCAGTCACAAGAGCCATCCTCGCAGGGCGCGCACACGACGCGCACAGATGTGTTCCCTACGATGGCGCGGTGACCAGTACCGCGTCAGAAGCCCAGCAGGGCCGGGCCCCCGGGGAGCGGCCGCCGTCGTGGCAGCAGCGGCTGCGGCGATTCGGCTACGTACCCCGGCCCGTCATCGGCCTGCGCGAGCGGCTCGTGCCGCCGTACAGCCGGCCCGGCACCCAGGTCTGGCGGGTGCTCGGGGTGCCGCCCGTACTCGCGGGGCATCTGGTGCGGTGGGCCGCCTGGGGCGGCCCGCTGCTGGTCGCGCTGGTCGCGGGCCTGCTGCGGTTCTGGCATCTGGGCAGCCCGAAGGCGGTGATATTCGACGAGACGTACTACGCGAAGGACGCCTGGGCGCTCGTTCACCAGGGGTACGAGGGCCAGTGGCCCAAGGACGTCGACAAGACGATCCTCGCCGACCCGTCGTCGGTCCAGGTCCCGGTCGAGCCCGGCTATGTGGTGCATCCGCCGGTCGGGAAGTGGGTCATCGGGCTCGGTGAACACCTCTTCGGCTTCACGCCCTTCGGCTGGCGCTTCATGGTGTGCGTACTCGGCACGCTGTCGGTCCTCATGCTGTGCCGGATCGGACGCCGGCTCTTCCGCTCGACGTTCCTGGGGTGCCTGGCGGGCGCGCTGCTCGCGGTGGACGGCCTGCACTTCGTGATGAGCCGCACGGCGCTGCTCGACCAGGTGCTGATGTTCTTCGTGCTGGGCGCGTTCGGCTGTCTGCTGATCGACAGGGACCGGCCGCGGCGAAGGCTGGCGGCGGCGCTTTGGACGGACGACGAGGGGGTACTGCGCCCGGACGCCGGGATCGCGGACCGGCTGCGGCTCGGGTGGCGGCCGTGGCGGATCGCGGCGGGGGTGTGCCTGGGTCTCGCCTGCGGCACGAAGTGGAACGGCCTGTACATCCTGGCGGCGTTCGGTCTGCTGACGGTGTTGTGGGACGTGGGCGCGCGCCGGACGGCGGGCGCCGTGCGGCCCTTCCTGACGGTGCTGAAGCGGGACGTCCTGCCGGCGTTCGTCTCGACGGTGCCGGTCGCCGTGGCGACGTATCTCGTGTCGTGGACGGGCTGGTTCGCCGGCAAGGACGGCTATTACCGGAACTGGGCCGACGGGCGGAAGGGCCTGTCGCCGGATCACGTCTCCCTGCCGCTCCTGGGCGATGTGCCGCTGCCGCAGTTCGACATGACCTGGGTCCCGGCCGTCGTGCGGAGCTTCTGGCACTACGAGAGCGAGGTCTACAGCTTCCACGTCAACCTGACGTCGGGTCACACCTACGAGTCGAACCCGTGGAGCTGGATCGTCCAGGGCCGCCCCGTCTCGTACTTCTACGAGTCGCCGAAGCCCGGCCAGGAGGGCTGTCCGGCGAAGGAGACGAGCGACTGCGCCCAGGAGGTCCTGGCGCTCGGCACCCCGCTGCTGTGGTGGGCGGCGTGCTTCGCGGTCCTGTACGTGCTGTGGCGCTGGGCGTTCCGGCGGGACTGGCGGGCGGGGGCGATCGCGTGCGGGATCGTGGCGGGCTGGCTGCCCTGGTTCTTCTACCAGGAGCGGACGATCTTCCTCTTCTACGCCGTGGTGTTCGTGCCGTTCCTGTGCCTGGCGGTGGCGATGATGATCGGCGCGATGCTGGGCCCACCGGACGCCCACGAACGACGGCGCGTGGCGGGGGCGGTCGGCGCGGGATTGCTCGTTCTGCTGATCGTCTGGAACTTCATCTACTTCTGGCCCATCTACACGGGCCAGACGCTCCCGATAGACGAATGGCGCGACCGCATCTGGTTCGACACGTGGGTGTAGGGACGCCCGGCCGGGCCGAGACCGTCCCGGTCCGGTAACAGTCGGCTCCGGTGTCACTACTGTCCCGTACAGTGCGGTACGGCACTTCTTGAACATGTTCAGTTCAAGAGGGACTCCTGGGGAGGGGACTGCACACCATGCGCAGCGGAGCGAAGGCCGCCATAGTCGGCGGAGTGTTCCTGGTCGCCGCCGGAGGAGTGGGATACGGGGCGTACTCCGTGCTGGGCGAGGAGACCGGCGGTGCCGACAGCAGGACCCTGTCGGCACCGAAGAAGACCGGACCGCCGAGCGCGGACGAGGTCGCGCGGACCACGAAGGACTTCCTCGCCGCCTGGGGCAGAGGTGACGCGCGTGCGGCGGCCGATCTCACCGATCACGCCGCCGCCGCACAGCCCGCGCTGTTCGCCTACCGCGACGCGGCGCACATCAGCGAGGTGAAGCTGACGCCCGGCGCGGCGGTGGGGGCGAAGGTGCCGTTCACCGCCGAGGCGACGGTCACGTACAAGGGCCTGCGCAAGCCCTTCTCGTACGACTCGGAGCTGACCGTCGTGCGCGGGCTCACCTCGGGCAAGGCGCTGGTCGGCTGGAAGGCGTCCGTCCTGCATCCGGACCTCAAGGAAGGCGAGGTGCTGCGGACGGGCGAGTCGTCGGCGCCGGCCATCAAGGCGGTCGACCGCGACGGCACCGAGCTGACGCCGGGCAGGTTCCCGTCGCTCGGGCCCGTTCTGGACGCCCTGCGTGAGAAGTACGGCGAGAAGGCGGGCGGGACGCCGGGCGTCGAGCTGGCGATCGAGAGCGGCAGCGACGACAGCGTTGCCCCGCGCACGCTGCTCACCCTCGCCGGGGGCAAGCCGGGCAAGCTGCCGACCACGCTGGACGCGGACGTGCAGGCGGCGGCCGAGAGGGCGGTGAAGCGGCACAGCGAGGCGTCGGTCGCGGCGGTGAAACCGAGCACGGGCGAGATCCTGGCGATCGCCAACAACCGTGCGGACGGCTACAACGCGGCGGTCCTCGGCAAACAGGCGCCGGGCTCCACACTGAAGATCGTGACGGCCGCGATGCTGATGGAGAAGGGCCTGACCGGCGCCGACCGGAAGGTCGAGTGCCCGAAGACCGCGATGTACCAGGGCCGTACCTTCAAGAACCTGGACGATTTCGAGATTCCGGACGGCACGTTCTCCACCAGTTTCGCCCGCTCCTGCAACACCGCCTTCATCAAGCTGATCGACGAGACGAAGGACGACGCGGCGCTGCCCAGGGCGGCCCGTGAGGTCTTCGGTCTCGGCCTCGACTGGCGGACCGGCATCATCACGGCCGACGGTTCGATCCCGGAAGCCTCCGGCGGCGAGGCGGCGGCGCAGTACATCGGACAGGGCACGGTCCAGATGAACGCCCTGAACATGGCGTCGGTCACCGCCACCGCCAAGGCGGGCGTGTTCAGGCAGCCGGTCATCGTGCCGCAGTCGCTCGACGGCCGGGAGCTGGCCAGGGCGGCCCGCGCCATGTCTCCCTCCGTACACAGCCAGCTCGTCGCCATGATGCGGCAGACGGCGACGCAGCCCTGGGGCACGGGAACCGAGGCGATGGCCCCGGTCGGCGGCGACAAGGGCGCGAAGACCGGCTCGGCGGAGGTCGACGGGCAGGGCAAGTCCAACAGCTGGTTCGCCGGGTTCAGCGACGACGTGGCCGCGGCGGCGTCCGTCGAGTCCGGTGGCCACGGCGGCGACGCGGCGGGCCCGCTGGTGGCGGCGGTGCTGCGCGCCGGCTGAGGGCCGGCTGAGGGCCGCGCGAAACGCCTCGCGCGGCCGTACGGCCACTGCGACGTGCGGGTACGGGCGGGACGCGTGCGGCGGAGCCGCTGCACGACCCCGCCGCCGCCTCACGGCCCGCCCAGCGCTTCCCGCAACGCCAGGTTGCCGATCAGCAGCCCGCCGTCCACCGGCAGCGTCACTCCCGTGATCCACCCGGCGTCCCGCGACGCCAGGAACGCGACCGCCGCCGCGATGTCCTCCGGCTCGCCCACGCGCCCCAGCGGGTAGTGCGCCGCCGCGCGCTCCAGGGCGTCGCCCTTCTCCGCCCACACGTCCGTGCGCACTGTCCCCGGCGCGACCAGATTGACCCGCACGCCGCGCCGCGCCGCGTGCCCCGCCAGCGTCCGCGTCAGGCTCGCGAGGCCCGCCTTGGCCGCGCTGTACGCGTGGTTGCCGAAGTCCTGTTCACCGTTGACCGACCCGATGTCGACGATCGCGCCCCGCCCCGAAGCGGCCAGATGCGGCAGCGCCGCCCGCGCGCACCGGTACGCGCCGGTCAGCGTGACGTCGAGGTCGCGCTGCCACACCGTCTCGTCCTCGTCCTCGAAGAACTCCGCGTCGGGCGCGCAGGAGTATGCGTTGTTGACGAGTACGTCGAGCGCCCCGAACTCCCGTACCGCGTACGCGACCGCCGCCTCCACCGACGCCCGGTCCGCCACGTCGCAGTGGAACGCCCGCGCGCCGGCGATCTCCCCCGCCGTCTTCTCCGCCCGCGCGGCGTCCACGTCGGTGACGAGGACCCGCGCCCCCTCGTCCGAGAACTGCCGCGCGATCGCCGCGCCGATGCCGCGTCCGGCACCGGTGACCAGGACGCCGTACCCCTCGAAACGTGCCGGAAGTGTTGTCTGCATCAGCCGATCATGCAGCCGACCGCACCGCCGCGACCAGTGCCTGTGCGCGCGGATCGGCGGTGACTCCCTTCTGGAGCCCGTTGGTCACGTACCCGAAGGCGATCCCCGACTCCGGGTCCGCGAACCCGAGCGAGCCGCCGCGCCCCGGGTGTCCGAACGAGCCGGGCGCGAGCAGGGGCGCGCCGGAGCCGTGCAGCATGAAGCCGAGCCCGAAGCGGGTCCCCACGACCAGCACCCGGTCCGGACCGGCGGACTCCTCGGTGCGCGCGAGGGTCAGGGTGGCGGGGGCGAACAGGCGGTGCCCGTCGACCTCGCCGATCATCGCGGCGTAACACCGGGCGAGCGCCCGCGCGGTGGAGATCCCGCCGGACGCGGGGAGTTCGGCCGCGCGGTACGCCGGGTCGTTCTCGTCCGCGAGCGGGTCGATCGCGCCGAAGGCGCGCCGGGTGAGCGAGGCGGGATCGGCGTACGCCTCGCTGACGCTCCGCTTGGGCCGCAGCCGCAGGGTCCCGCCGCCCGGCGGCGGCGCCTCGACGGGCCCGACGCGGCCGACGCGGTGCGCCTCGTCCGCCGGCAGCCCGACCCAGAAGTCGAGCCCCAGCGGCCGGGCTATCTCCTCGGCGATCCAGCGGCCGACGGTCCGCCCCGTCACGCGCTTCACCAGCTCGCCGATCAGCCAGCTGTACGTCTGCGCGTGGTAGCCGTGGTCGGTGCCGGGCTCCCAGGCGGGCTCCTGGGCGGCGACGGCGCGCGGGCCGCTGACGCCGTCGATCGCCTCGGCGGGTGTCAGCGGCCGGTCGAGCGCCGGTACGCCGGCCCGGTGCGACAGCAGGTGCCGTACGAGCACGCGCTCCTTGCCGTTGGCCTTGAACTCGGGCCAGTACGTGGCCACGGGGGCGTCCAGGTCGATCTGACCGCGCTGGTGGAGAAGCAGCGGCACCGCGGCGGCGACGCCCTTCGTCGCGGACCGCACGACCTGCGCGGTGTCGACGGCCCACGGCTCCGTGCCGTCGACGTCGCGGGTGCCGGCCCAGAGGTCGACGACCTTGTGGCCGTGGCGGTAGACGGCCACGGCGGCGCCGCGCTCGCCGCGTTGCCCGAAGTTGCGTACGAACGCGTCCTTGACCGGTTCGAATCCGGCGGCCACCGTGCCCTGTGCATCCACTGCTGCGCTCGCGCTCATCCCTCCATGGTGCAACGGCCCCGCCGGGCGGTACGGCGTGGGGGTGCGGCTGGGCGGCGGGTGAACCGGGACCGGGTCGCCGGGGGTTACGCCCGCACCCGTACCGACCCCGGGTCGAACCCGAACGGCAGCTCCAGCCGGTGTTCCCGCATCACCGCGTCGTCCGACAGCAGGTCCTGCGTCCGTCCGTCGGCCACGATCACGCCGCCGCTGAGAATCACCGAACGCGGGCACAGCTCCAGCGCGTACGGCAGATCGTGCGTGACCATCAGCACCGTCACGTCCAACGACCGCAGGATGTCCGCGAGTTCGCGCCGCGAGGCCGGGTCCAGGTTGGACGAGGGCTCGTCCAGGACCAGGATCTCCGGCTCCATCGCCAGTACGGTCGCGACGGCCACCCGGCGGCGCTGTCCGAAGGACAGGTGGTGCGGCGGCCGGCCGGCGTACTCCGCCATGCCCACCCGCTCCAGCGCCGCCGTCACGCACGCCTCCAGCTCCGCGCCGCGCATCCCCGCGGCCGCCGGCCCGAAGGCCACGTCCTCGCGGACCGTCGGCATGAAGAGCTGGTCGTCGGGGTCCTGGAAGACGATGCCGACCCGGCGCCGGATCTCGGCGAGGTGCTGCCTGCCGACCGGCAGTCCGGCCACCGTCACGGAACCCGCGCCGGCCGTGAGGATGCCGTTGAGATGCAGTACGAGTGTGGTCTTGCCCGCGCCGTTGGGTCCGAGCAGCGCGACCCGCTCGCCGCGCGCGACGTTCAGGTCGACGCCGAAGAGCGCCTGGTGGCCGTCGGGGTAAGCGTACGCGAGGCCGCTGACCTCAAGAGACATCGTCATAGCGTCCATCCCAGCAGACAGACCGCCAGCGCGGACACCGGGAGCGCCGCCGCGTACGACCACTGCGCCCGCGTCGCGGTCACCTCGTCGATCACCGGCATGGTGCCGGTGTACCCCCTGCTGACCATGGCCAGATGCACGCGCTCGCCTCTCTCGTACGAGCGGATGAAGAGCGCACCCGCCGTCTTGCCCAGGACTCCCCAGTGCCGCACGCCCCGCGCCTCGAATCCGCGTGAGCGCCGGGCGATCGACATCCGGCGCATCTCGTCGGTGATCACATCGCCGTACCGGATCATGAACGAGGCGATCTGCACGAGCATCGGCGGCAGCCTGAGCCGCTGGAGGCCCAGCAGCAGCGACCGCAGCTCGGTCGTCGACGCGAGCAGCACCGAGGCGGCGACGCCGAGTGTGCCCTTGGCGAGGACGTTCCAGGCGCCCCACAGGCCCGAGACGCTCAGCGACATGCCGAGCACCTCCACCCGCTCCCCCTGGGCGACGAAGGGCATCAGTACGGCGAACGCCACGAAGGGCACCTCGATCAGCAGCCGCTTGAGCAGGTACCCGGCCGGCACGCGCGCGGCGTACGCGACCCCGCCGAGCAGCGCGGCGTACAGGGCGAAGGCCCACATCGCCTCGCGCGGCGTGGAGACGACGACGAGGACGAAGCAGAAGACGGCGACAAGCTTGCAGTGCGGCGGCAGCGCGTGCACCGCGCTGTGCCCGTGCCGGTAGAGCTTGTGCGCGTGGCCCGCGCCCATGTCAGGCAGTTTCCTTTTCCCCGGTGCGCGCCGGTGTGACGGCGACCACCGGCGGCTGCTGCCCGCGCCTGCGCCGCACCGTCCAGAAGACGCCGCTGCCGACGGCGACGGTCGCGCCGACACCGACGACACCCGCGAGACCGCCGGAGAGACGGCCGTCGGTGATGCCGCTGACGCCGTAGTCGGCGAGCGGGGAGTCGGCGGCCGCGTGCTCCTCGGCCTTCTTGTCGATGCCCTGGTCGGCGGCGACCTTCTCCAGCCCGTCGGGGCTGGCGGAGGCGTAGAAGGAGACGAATCCGGCGAGGACGATCGCGGAGGCCAGCCCGGCGCCCCACACCGTGCGGGTGGAGCGGGCGGCGACGGGAGCGGGGGCCTGGGCGGGGGCCGCGTCCACCAGCCGCCCGTCCACCAGCAGCTTGAGCGGCGCGGCGAGCCCGCGCGCGCCGTGCACCAGGTCGGGGCGTACGGCGATGACGGCGCCGACGGTCAGCGCGGTGATCGCGGCCTCACCGATGCCGATGAGGACGTGTACGCCGACCATGGCGGTCATCACCTTGCCGAGCGGTACGTCCGTCGTGCCCCCGACGGCGTAGAGCAGCGTGAAGGCCGCGGCGGCGGCGGGCACGGACACCAGGGCGGCGACGAACGCGGAGGCGGTGACCGACGAGCGGCGGCCGCGCGGGAGGACCAGCACGAGCCCGCGGAAGAGCGCGTACGCGACGACGACCGTCACCACGCCCATCACGGTGATGTTGACGCCAAGCGCGGTGAGCCCGCCGTCGGCGAACAGGATGCCCTGCATCAGCAGCACGACCGAGATGCACAGCACACCCGTGAACGGGCCGACGAGTATCGCCGCGAGCGCACCCCCGAGCAGGTGCCCGCTGGTGCCGGCCGCCACGGGGAAGTTGAGCATCTGTACGGCGAAGATGAACGCGGCCACGAGTCCGCCGAGCGGGGCGGTCCGCTCGTCCAGTTCACGGCGTGCTCCGCGCAGGCTGACGGCGACGGCGCCCACCGCAATGGCACCTGTCACAGCCGAGACAGGTGTGTTGATGAATCCGTCGGGGACATGCATGGGGAGGCTCCGCTTCCTGCGGGTGATGAACCGTTCGATGATAGTGCCCTCTTGCAAAGAGGTCGCAAGAGCGCACGGGTCACAAATAAAGCGGAGCGCGCGCCCCAAAATATGGGACATTAGAGGACATACGCCCCCCGAACCTGAGGAGCCGCCCGATGCACCCCCCCATTGAGGACCACGCACGGGCCTGCCTCGTCACGGACGGACCCCAGCGCCACGCCGTCCCCGTCGCCCTTCGCTACGACCCGGCCCGGGACCCGGGCGCCGTCCGCCTGGTCTTCCCGCCGGACGTCTCGCCCGACGGCGCCGAGAACGAATGGGTCTTCACCCGCGCCCTCCTCGAAGCGGGCATGACCCGTCCGGCCGAAACCGAGAGCGGCGATGTACGGGTGTGGCCGTGCGGCAGGGTGCAGGCGGTGATGGAGCTGCGCTCGGACCAGGGCATGGCCGTGATCCAGTTCGACCGGGCGCCGCTCCTGCGCTTCCTGCGCCGTACGCACGCCGCCGAGGAACCCGTGACCCCCGAGGTCGCCCGCTGAAAAACGGTGAGGTCCCCCTGGCCCGAAGGCCAGGGGGACCTCACCGTCGCACCGGGTCCCGTCCCCACGAGCCGGTGCGCGACCGGGGCCGCCCTCCGCTCGGGAGCGGCCCCGGAGCTTGTCGTTCCTAGGCGCGCACGAGCTCCCGCTCGTCCTCGGCGACGTCGTCGCCGAGCGCCTTGCGCAGCTGCTCGCCCTCGACGTCCACATTGGGCAGCACCTTGTCCAGCCGGCGCGGCAGCCACCAGGCCCTGTTGCCGAGCAGCGCCAGCACGGCGGGCACGATGGCCATCCGTACGACGAAGGCGTCGAAGAAGACGGCGATCGCGAGCCCGAAGCCGATCATCTTGACCATCGACTCGCTCGACCCGATGAACCCGGCGAAGACGGCGATCATGATCACTGCCGCGGCGGTGACGACACGGGCGCCGTGCTGGAAGCCGGTGACGATCGCCTGCCCCGGCCGCTCCCCGTGGACGTACGCCTCACGCATGCGGGTGACGAGGAAGACCTCGTAGTCCATGGCGAGACCGAAGACGACACCCACCATGAAGATCGGCATCATCGACATGACGGGACCGGTCTGCTCCACACCGAACAGGCCCGCCAGCCAGCCCCACTGGAAGACCGCGACCACGGCGCCGAGCGCCGCCACCACGGACAGCAGGAACCCGAGCGCCGCCTTGAGCGGGACGAGGACCGAGCGGAACACCAGCATCAGGAGCAGGAACGCGAGACCGACGACGAGCGCGAGATACGGGAGCAGCGCGTCGTTCATCTTCTGCGAGAAGTCGATGTTCATGGCCGTGGCGCCGGTGACCAGCACCTTGGCGCCGGTGTCGGACGCGATGCCGGGACCGGCGTCCCGGATCGACCGGACCAGCTCTTCGGTCCCCTCGGAACTCGGCCGGTCCTTGGGCACGACCGTGACGACCGACGTGTCGCCGGCCTTGTTCAGCGGCCCCGGCACCGTGGCGGCGACGCCGTCCATGCCCTTCACGACCTCGGTGACCCGGTCCACCGCGGCCTGGGGCCTGTCGGCTCCCTTGACATCGACGACCACCATCAGGGGCCCGTTGAAGCCGGGCCCGAAGCCGTCCGAGAGGAGGTCGTACGCCTTGCGCTGCGTCGTACTGACCGGCTGCGAACCGTCGTCGGGCAGTCCCATCTCCAGCGAGGCGGCGGGTACGGCGACGACACCGAGCCCGACCACGGCGGTGAGCAGAACGGCGACCGGCCGGCGGAGCACGAACCGCGCCCAGCGCGTACCCATGTTGGGCTTCGCAGCGGCGTCACCCGCGACAGCCTGCCGCTTGCGGGCCTTGCGGCCGAAGACCTTCTTGCCCGCGAAGCCGAGCAGCGCGGGAACCAGCGTGAGCGCGATGAGAACGGCGATGACGACGGTGCCGGCGGCGGCGAAGCCCATCTTCGTCAGCATCGGAATGTTGACGACGGCGAGCCCGACGAGCGCGATCACGACGGTCAGCCCGGCGAACACGACGGCGGACCCGGCAGTCCCGACGGCCCGTCCGGCGGCGTCCTCGGGCTCGCGCCCCTCGGCCAGCTCGGCGCGGTAGCGGGACACGATGAACAGCGCGTAGTCGATTCCGACCGCGAGCCCGATCATCATCGCGAGCGTCGAGGTGGTGGAGCCGAGGTCGAGAACATTGGCCAGCGCGGCGATGGTGGAGACACCGATCCCCACCCCGATGATCGCGGTGAGCAGCGGCAGCCCGGCGGCGACGAGCGACCCGAACGTGATGACCAGCACGATCGCCGCGACGGCGACTCCGATGATCTCGCCCGACCCGGTCTCGGGCACGGCCTGAAGCGCGTCTCCGCCGATCTCGACGGTCAGACCGGCGTCCCGTGCCTCGTCGCCGGCTTCGATCAGCGCTTCCCGGGCCTCCTCGGTCAGCTCCATGCCGCTGACCTTGTACGAGACCTGGGTGTAGGCCGTCGTACCGTCACGGCTCACGGCCTTGCCGGCGTACGGATCGACGACCGAGGCGATCTGATCGGCCCCGGCGCCGGACTTGAGCCCCTCGACCACCTTCTCCACCTCTTCGCGGTGGCCGGCGTCGGTCATCCGCTCCCCTTCGGGAGCCTTGAACACCACGCGGGCGGTGGCACCGTCCGCGGCGGCGCCGGGGAAGCGCTCTTCGAGCAGATCGAAGGCCCGCTGGGCCTCCGTCCCCGGTATGGAGAAGGAACTGGACGTGGCGGTGGACGCGGAGGCGGCGCCGACACCGGCGAGCACCAGCAGTGCTATCCACGCGAGGGCGACGAAGGGGCGGCGGCGGAAGGCGAACCGGCCCATTTTGTAGAGGAAAGTGGCCACGAGGGCGTACTCCCGGTCAGGTCGTTGGTACGAACAGGGCAGGGGTGACCAGCCCGACGACGAGAGCGGTTGCGCGTCAGGTGGAGCGTTTCTACGGGGACGGACGCCGGGCGGGGAGATTCACGGCGCCGCTGTGGTGGCTACACCGGGACCATCAGGCGGCACCCAGCGCGGGCAGCACCACGGCATCGATGTAGTCGGAGAGGAAGGCCCGGTCGGGCGACCGGCCCTCGATGAGTTCCTGGGCGACGAAGGCGCCGACCAGCATGTGCGGGACGTACCGCAGGGCGGCCGTCTCGGCGGGGATCTCCGCCCGGTCGACGGCGCGCCGCAGCATGCCGTCCAGCCCGGTGAGTTCAGGAGCGATCAGCAGTTCTCTGAGCGCCTGATGGAGATCGGGATTCTTGTGCACTGCCTGAGCGAGCCCCCGCATCAGCGCGGAGTCCTTCTCCATCTGGCAGTCGTCGCTCCGGTCCACCAGGGCATGGAAGTCGCCCCGCAGCGTGCCCGTGTCGATATCGGTGATGCACACGGGCTTGCTGTGCCGAAGCGCCCTGGCGACCAGCTCGGGCTTGCTCCCCCACTGGCGGTAGAGGGTGGCCTTGCTGGACCGCGTACGGGTGGCCACGGCGTCCATGGTCAGACCGTCGTACCCGACTTCGCGCAGGAGATCGAGGACAGCCTCGTACAACTCGCTCTCGCGCTCGGGCGTGAGCCGCGTACGCGCCATACCGATCACCTCCTGCCGAACGAAACCGTTTCGTACACCTCAACGCTACGCCCCGACACAGCGAAACGAAACCGTTTCGGTGGTGTTCTGCGCCACAAGTTGCCGCGCCCCCGCCCTGCGGAAAGCATTGGGGGGTGAGCGACGCACCCGGGTCCGTCGGCCCGCAAGAGACCACACCCACCGAGCCCCTGGGCGCGGAGGGCATACCCCCCGACGACGCGAACACCCCCGCCGCACACCCCCCGACCCCGGAAGCCGAGGCGCCGGGGCGCACCACCCCACCGCACTCCACGGTGCCGGGAGGGGACGTGCCGGGGCGCTCCCCGCAGGGCGCCGAACGCGACCACCCCGAGGGAAACGCAGCGGTAGCCGAACGTTCGATACCCGAGGAGACGCCCCGGCGCGGCACCGACCCCGGCGCCCCGGGCCGGAACGCCCCCGAAGAGGCCGCGGCCCCCGGCGGCACCCCCGCGTACCTCCGCTTCCCCCACCTCCACGGCGACCTCCTCTGCTTCGCCGCCGAGGACGACCTCTGGGTGGCCCCGATCGTCCCGCCCGGCAAGCAGCCCGACCGCGCCTGGCGCATCACCGTCGACCGTACGAAGGTCTCGCACCCCCGCTTCTCCCCCGACGGCCGCCACATCGCCTTCACCACCTGGCGCAGCCTCGACCCCGAGGTCCACCTCGCCCCCGTGGACGGCGGCCCCGCCCGCAGGCTCAGCCACTGGGGCTCGCTGGACACCCGCGTCTGCGGCTGGACCCCCGAGTCGCCCGACCACCCCTCGCACATCCTCGCCGTCGCCTCCCACGGCCAGCCGTTCTCGCACTACTCCTGGGCGTACACCCTCGCCACCGACGGCAGCCCCGGCGCCAAGCTGCCCTGGGGCCCGGTCTCCGACATCGCGGTCGCCGACATCGAGGGCGAGCGCCGTACGCTCCTGCTCACCGGAAAGCCCCCGCACGAGCCCGCGGCGTGGAAGCGCTACCGGGGCGGTGCCACGGGCCGCCTGTGGCTGCACGGCAAACAGCTGCTTCCCGAGCTCGACGGACACCTCGACTGTCCGATGTTCGTGAACGGCCGCATCGCGTTCCTGTCAGACCACGAGGGCGTCGGGAACCTCTACTCCTGCCGGTACGACGGCACGGACCTGCGCCGGCACACCGACCACGACGCGTTCTACGCCCGGCACGCCTCCAGCGACGGCGCCCGCGTGGTCTACCAGTGCGCGGGCGACCTCTGGCTGGTCGACGACCTGTCCCCCGGCGCGAAGCCGCGCCGCCTCGAAGTCCGCCTCGGCGGCCCCCGCGCCGGCCGGCGCAAGTACCACGTCCCCGCGGCGGCCAACGTGGACGGCCTCTCGGTCGACACTACGGGCCGCGCCAGCGCGGTGGTGGTCCGGGGCAGCCTGTACTGGCTGACCCACCGCGACGGCCCGGCCCGCACGATCACGGACGTACCGGGCGTACGGGCCCGCCTGCCCCAGATGCTGGGCGGCGGCGGCCAGGTCGCGTACATCACGGACGCGGAGGGCGAGGACGCGATCGAGATCGCGTACCTGCCGCGCGCGAGCGGCGACCGCGCCCCGCGCCGCCTGGCGTCCGGGAAGCTCGGACGCGTACACGAGCTGGTTTCGGACCCGGAGGGCGAGCGGCTCGCGATCGCCTCGCACGACGGCCGGCTGCTCCTGGTGAACACCCTCACGCAACCGGAAGGCGAAGCCACGGAGGCCACCGGAACCACCGGGACCACCGAAGCCACAGAGGCCCCCGGGAGCACCGAGGTCACCGAACTGACCCGGTCCACCAACGGCCCCGTCCGCGACCTGGCGTTCTCCCCCGACGGCGCCTGGCTGACCTGGTCGCACCCCGGCATCGGCCGGTCCCTGCGCCAGATCAAGATGGCGAAGATCGAGACGAAGCAGATCATCGAGGTCACCAACGGCCGCTTCGAGGACGAGAACCCCGTGTTCACGAGCGACGGCCGCTACCTGGCCTTCCTCTCGTGGCGAGGCTTCGACCCGGTGTACGACGTCCACACCGGCGATCTGTCGTTCCCTCTGGGCTGCCGCCCCTACCTGGTCCCCCTCTCCTCGGCGACGCCGTCCCCCTTCGCGCTGTCCGCCGAGGGCCGCCCGGCGGCGGGCGGTCTGGACCCGGTGGAGGGCGAGGACGGCGAGACCACGGACAGCACGGCGGTACTGGTGGAGGTCGAGGGTCTGCCGAACCGGGTGACGCCGTTCCCGGTGTCCGCCTCCAAGTACTCGGGACTGCAACCCGTCTCCGGCGGCGGCCTGGTCTGGCTGCGCTGGCCGATCTCGGGAGCGCTCGGCGAGACGTTCGCCAACCCGGCGGACATGTCGGGCCGCCCGACGCTCGAACACTTCAACCTCACCAAGGCGCGTAAGACGGAACTGGTCGACCACCTCGACTGGTTCGCGGTGAGCGGCGACGGGACACGGCTGGTGGTGATGGACGAGGGCGAGCTGCGCGCGGTCCCCGCCACCGAGTCCGGCGACACCGACACGACGGTCTACCTGGACCTGCGCCGCATCCTCCACCAGGTGGACCCGGCGGCGCAGTGGCGGCAGGCGTACGCGGAGGCGGGCCGCATCGTACGGGCGTACTTCTGGGAGCCGCGCATGTGCGGCATCGACTGGGACGCGATCCTCGACCAGTACCGCCCGCTGCTCGAACGGGTGGCCACACCGGACGAGTTCGCGGACCTGCTCCGCGAGGTCCTGGGCGAGCTGGGCACCTCGCACGCGTACGTCGCCGCCGCGCGCCGCAACGAGGGCCCGCCGCACTACCAGCGGGCGATGGGGCTGCTGGGCGCGAACTTCGTCTGCCGTGACGGGCAGTGGCTGGTACGCCGCATCCTCCCGGGCGAATCGTCCGACTCCAAGGCGCGGTCGCCGTTGGCCGGTACGGGCATCCGGGAGGGCGCGGTCCTCACGCACGTGGACGGCCGGCCGGTGGACCCGGTGGCGGGCCCCTCCCCGCTCCTCGCGGCGGCGGGCGGTACGACGGTGGAGCTGACGTTCAGGCCGGCGGAGGGCGGGTGCCCGGCCCGCCGCGTCGCGATCGTCCCGCTGATCGACGAGCGGCCGCTGCGCTACCAGGACTGGGTGGCCAAACGCCGCGAAGTGGTGCGCGAGTTGAGCGGCGGCAAGTGCGGCTACCTGCACATCCCCGACATGGGCGGCTCCGGCTGGGCGCAGTTCAACCGCGACCTGCGGATGGAGGTGTCGCTCCCGGCGCTGATCGTCGACGTACGGGGCAACGCGGGCGGCAACATCAGCGAACTGGTCGTCGAGAAGCTCACCCGCACCATCATCGGCTGGGACCTGACGCGGGACGCGGAGCCGGTGTCGTACGCCTCGAACGGTCCCCGGGGGCCGGTGGTCGCGCTGGCCGACGAGGCGACGTCGTCGGACGGCGACATGATCACGGCGGCGTTTAAACTCCTCGGCCTGGGCCCGGTGGTGGGCCAGCGTACGTGGGGCGGCGTGGTGGGCATGACGGGCCGCCACACGCTCGGCGACGGCACGGTGATCACGGTGCCGATGAACGCGGCGTGGTTCGACGCGTACGGCTGGGCGGTGGAGAACCACGGCGTGGCGCCGGACATCGAGGTGCTGCGCACGCCGCTGGACTGGGCGGAGGGGCGGCACGCCCAGCTGACCGACGCGGTCCAGGTGGCGCTGGACCTCCTGGCGGAGCGCCCGGCGGCCACTCCGCCGACGTACGAGAACGTCCCGGACAGGACCCGCCCGCCGTTGCCGCCGCGCGCCCACTGAAGAAGCACGGCCTGGGCCGGACGCGGGGTGCCGCACCCCGCGTCCGGCCCCGCCGGGCTGCGGTACGGCCGCCGGCTCCGAACGCTCGATCACGGCCGTCCCGCACAGACGCCTTCCGGCACGGGCTCCGTCCGCACGGGCGCCGACCCGCACGGGTTCCGTCCCGCACAGGCTCCGACCCGCACAGTCTCCTTCCCGCACAGGCGCCCGGCCGTCTGCGAACAGACTCGCGCAGTGACCTGCGCCACAAGCTGTCACAGCGACCGGCCGTGCGGTGTCTTGTGCCCGAAGACCCGCGAATGAAGGAGTCACCATGACGAACAACACCGAGGTGGTCGTGATCGGCGGCGGATACGCCGGCGTCATGGCGGCCAATCGCCTGACGCGGCGCGACGACGTGACCGTCACGCTGATCAACCCGCGCCCGACCTTCGTCAACCGGATCCGCCTGCACCAGCTGGTGGCCGGGTCCGACAGCGCGGTCGTCGACTACCGGGAGGTCCTGAGCGAGCGCGTCGCGCTGGTGGCCGACTCCGTGGCCCGGATCGACTCGGCCGGCCGCAGCGTGACGCTGGCGTCGGGCAGCACCGTCGGCTACGACTACCTGGTGTACGCCGTGGGCAGTGGCAGCGCCGACCCGGCTGTGCCCGGGGCCGCGGAGTTCGCCCACCCGATCGCCACCTTGGAGGAGGCGGAGCGGCTGCGGCCGGTCTTCGAAACCCTGCCCGCGACGGCCGCGGTGACGGTCGTCGGAGCCGGTCCGACCGGCATCGAGACCGCCGCCGAACTGGCGGAGGCGAACCGCGCCGTGACGCTGGTCTGCGGAGGGGGGCTCGGGCCGTACCTGCACCCCCGGGGCCGGCGCTCGGTCGCCAAGCGGCTGGCCGGGCTCGGTGTGACCGTGGTCGACGGCCCCGACACGACGGTGACGGCCGTGACCCGCGACGCCGTGCGGCTCGCCGACGGCCGGGAGCTGCCGAGCGCGTTGACCGTCTGGACCGCCGGATTCGGTGTGCCGGACCTGGCCGTCCGCAGCGGGCTGAGCACGGACGCCCTGGGCCGGCTGCGTACGGACGAGACGCTGACCAGCGTGGACGACGTACGCATCGTCGCGGCCGGCGACTCGGCGGCGCCGTCGGGCCTGCCGCTGCGGATGAGCTGCCAGGCCGCGATACCGCTGGGCGCGCGGGCCGCCGACACGGTGCTCAGCCGGATCGCGGGAAAGCAGCCCTCGCCCCTGAACGCGGTGTTCGCCGGTCAGTGCATCAGCCTGGGCCGGCGCGACGGCATCTTCCAGTTCGCCCGCAACGACGTCGCTGTGTGGTTCAACATCGACGGCCGCCCCGGCGCGAAGCTCAAGGAGTTCGTGTGCAAGGGCGTCGTCAAGCAGCTGGCCGGTGAGGGGGACAAGCCCGGTTCGTACCGCCTGCACCTCACGCCCGGAGGCGCCCAGCGCCAGGAGCTGCTGCGGGCCGGGCGCGACGCCGCGCCGGCCACCGCCGAACGGACAGCCTGAACGGACAGCCTGACGGGCAGGCGCGGCCGATCGCACCGGGCGGGTGGGGCAGGATCGAACGGCTGCCGGAGAAAGGGACCTTGCTGTGGATGCACGCACGAAGGCGGGAGTCGGCGCCCAGGGGCGGCCGCGAAGGAGAGGAGCCGGGGCATGAGCGACCACGCCACCGACCCGGCGACGGAGAGCTTCGTCGCCCACCGCAACCTGCTCTTCACCGTCGCCTACGAGATGCTCGGATCGGCGGCCGACGCCGAGGACGTCCTCCAGGAGACATGGCTGCGCTGGGTCAAGGCCGACCTGGACCAGGTGAGCGACCACCGCGCCTATCTGGTCCGGATCACGACCCGGCAGTCGCTCAACCGGCTGCGCACCGTGAAGCGCCGCAGGGAGGCGTACGTCGGCCAGTGGCTCCCCGAGCCGATGCTCACCGCGCCGGACGTGGCCGACGACGTCGAACTCGCCGAGAGCGTGTCGATGGCGATGATGCTCGTCCTCGAAACGCTGTCGCCGACCGAGCGCGCCGTCTTCGTGCTGCGCGAGGTCTTCGACGTCGGTTACGACGAGATCGCCGCCGCCGTCGGCAAGAGTCCGGCGGCCGTGCGCCAGATCGCGCACCGCGCCCGCCGGCACGTCGACGCCCGCCGCCCCCGCCGGGCGGTCTCCCCGAGCGTGGTCGGCGCGGCGCTGGAGTCGTTCCGGCGCGCGCTCGAAACGGGGGACCCGCAGGGCCTCCTCGACGTGCTCGCCCCGGATGTCGTCATGGTGAACGACGGCGGCGGCATCAAGCAGGCGGCGCTGCGGCCGATCACCGGCGCGGAGAAGGTGACCCGCTTCGTGATCGGGGGTCTCGGCAAGACCAAGGCGCCGATCACCCTGGCGCCCACCGTGGTCAACGGCAACCCGGCACTGCTCGTACACCTGGACGGCGAGATCGACGGCATCATGGCGGTCCGGGTCGAGGACGCCGGCATCACGGGCCTCTACTACGTCCGCAACCCCGAGAAGCTGACGCACGTCGAAGCCGAGAACCCGCTCACCCTGCGATGAATCCCGCTGGCGAGCGGCCACTTGGGGACCCGGCGCGGCCGCCCACCGGTAACCCGCGCCACCGTGGCGGCTCCCGCCCGCCACGCGAAAGGGCGCACCCGGCGGCAAGCCGGATGCGCCCTTCCTCAGCACCGCGCACGGGGCAGCGCCCCGCACCGCATCGCCGCGCGGTCAGGCCCGGTAGCGCTCCGGGCCCTCACCCATCTCGTCGTCCAGCATGTCCTGGCGGCCCCGCTCCGGCTCCACACCAAGGTCCCGGTCCTCCCGGGCCCGACGCAGTCGCTCCGACGCCTCGTCCTGCGCACCGCGCGAGGACGGGTCGCCCTGCGCACCGCGCGAGACCGGAGCGCCCTGCTTGCCCTGCTTCGCCTGCTTCGCCTGGTCCGCGAGCTCCTGCGCCTTGTCCTTGAACTGGTCCTTGATGCCCATGAGGTTCACTCCTACGGGGGTATGAGGGAAGGGAAACGGGGCGGCGTATCGTCGCCCCGCTGAGCCTCGACCAGACTGACACGACCGGACATTCAACGCATTTCGATCACTAACGCTGCGTACGCGCCTTCTCGTCCGCCTCGCCGCCCGCGCCCACCAGCCCTGTGGAGACCCCCGCCAGCCGTGGCTCGAAACGCTTCATCTCCCGCTGCCCCACGGCGCCGATGACCGTCGGCAAGTACCCCCGAACGGACTGCATCCCGCGCAGCCACCACTGCGCGTACACATGCGAGGAGCGCCGTTCGATCCCGGCGACGATCCGGTCCACCGCCGGACCGAGCGGGTACGTCCGGTTCGACGGCCACGGCAGCCGCTGCCGCAACTCCCGCATCACGTCGTCCTGGTCCGCGCCCCGCACCATGTCCGTGTCGGTCCACGACAGGTAACCGACCCCGACCCGCACCCCGCGGTACCCGACCTCGGCCCGCAGCGAGTGCGCGAACGCCTCCACGCCGGACTTCGAGGCGCAGTACGCCGTCATCATCGGCGCCGGCGTGATCGCGGCCAGCGACGCGATCTGGAGGAAGTACCCCCGGCTCTCCATGAGCACGGGCAGGAACGCCCGCCCCGTCACCGCCCCACCGATCAGGTTGACCTCGATGACCCGCCGCCAGGCGACCGGATCGGAGTCCACGAACGGCCCCCCGGAGGCGACCCCCGCGTTGGCGACGACGATGTCGACCTTCCCGAACCGTTCCTTCACCTCCCGCGCGACCTGCGCCATCGCCTCGTGGTCGGTGACATCGGCGTACCACCAGTGCGCCTCGGAGTGCAGCCGCTCCGCCACCTGCTTCAGCTCGTCCGGCTCCAGGCCGACCAGCGCCACCTTCGCGCCGCGCGCCGAGAGCTTGCGCGCCAGCAGCTCGCCCACCCCCCGCGCCGCGCCCGTGACGACAGCGACCTGCCCCTCAAGACTGCGCCTGCTGTTCATACGGCCTGCTCCTTCTCTGCTTCGCCGACCGAGGCCGGGACGACGACGTACGCGTTCACCAGTTCCCGCAGCTTCGCCGTGACGGTCTCCGGCGCCTCGACCGGTGTCATGTGTCCGACACCGGTCAGCTCGGTGAGTCCCAGCGAGTCCGGCAGCGCGGCGGCGATCTCGCGGGCGAGCACGGGCGGTGTCAGCCGGTCGGCGGTCCCCGCGACGACTGCGGTGGGTACGGTCAACTCCCGTACGCCCGAGCTCAGATCGAGCTCCCCGAGCACGTGCGACCAGGCCACCCGCGCCGCGCGCGGACAGGCGTGGACGATACGAGCACACTCCGCCACCCGCTCCGGCGACGCCCCGGGCCCCATCGTCGCGTACTTGAGAATCGCCTTCGAGAGCGCCGTGACCGGCCCCAGCGGAGCCCGCGCCCCCAGCACCGCGCGGGTCATCCGCGTCCGCAGGCGCCCCGCCCGCATCGGCAGTACGAGCGACTCGGCGACCAGCCGCGAGCTGCCCGTACTGCACAGCAGGACGGCGGCCGCGTGCTCACGGAACCCCGGCCGCCCGGCGGCGGCCATGATCGTCATGCCCCCCATGGAGTGCCCGGCCAGTACGGCCCGCTCCCCCGGCGCCAGCGCGGCGGCGAGCACCGCTTCGAGGTCGTCGGCGAGGGCTCCGGTGCTGTAACCGTCAGGCCCCGCGGCCGGGGAACGCCCGTGGCCCCGCTGGTCGTAGACCACGACCCGGTACTCACCGGCGCCGGCCAGCTCACGTATCTGCGCCGACCAGAAGAGCGTCGAGCAGGTCCAGCCGTGCGCCAGGACGAGCGCGGGGGCGCCCTCGGGTCCGTACACCTCGACGTGCAGGCGCGACCCGTCGGCGGAGACGGCGGTCAGTTCCCGCGTGGCGACGAGCGGCACGCCCGCGGCCTTCATCAGCCGGCTCACGCGACGGCCTCCGCGGTCCCGGCCCCGGCGGCGGCCGCACGCGCGACCCCGGCGGCATCCGCGTTGCCGGCCCCGCCCCCGTCCGCGTCCCCGTCCCCGGCCCGCGCCCGGACGACTTCGTACTCGGCGAGGTTCACCGCCCGCGTCGCCCGCCGGAACTCGCTCGGCGTGCCCGGCCAGATGGTGGTGTTGCGACCGCTCGCGTCCAGGTACCAGCTGTCGCAGCCGCCCGTGTTCCACACGGTCCGCTTCATCCGGTCCTGCACCCGCCGGTTCCACGCGTGGACCGCCGAAGCCCGCGCCCCGAGCGCCGCCCGGCCGCCCAGCACCTTCAACTGCCGCAGGTAGTCGGCCATGTAGTTGAGCTGGGACTCGATCATCAGGATCATCGAGCTGTTCCCCAGCCCGGTGTTCGGCCCGATGATCGTCATCCAGTTGGGGAACCCGGCCGCCGTCGCACCGCGCAGCGACTCCATCCCGTCCTTCCACGCCTCGGCGAGCGTGATGCCGTCCGCGCCGACCACCCGCTCGGCGATCGGCATGTCGGTGACGCGGAAGCCCGTACCGAAGACGATCGCGTCGACCTCGGCCTCGGTCCCGTCGGCCGCCACGACCGTCGAGCCGCGCACCTCCCTGAGTCCCGAAGCCACCACGTCCACATTGCGCTTCGCGAGCGCCGGGTAGTAGGAGCTCGACAGCAGGATGCGCTTGCAGCCGATCCGGTACGACGGTGTGAGCTTGGCCCGCAGCGCCGGGTCCTTGATCGCCTTGGTCATGTTTGCCTTGGCGAGCGCCTCGACGGCCCCCAGCTGGTTGGGGTGCTTGGTGAAGGCCGTGACCTGCAACTCCCGTATGCCGAAGAGCAGTCCGCGCCGCGCCTTCGCGGTGAACGGCAGCTGCCGGTGCAGCCAGCGCTCCGGCCCGGTGATCGTCCGGTCCATGCGCGGCATCACCCACGGCGCGGTCCGCTGGAAGAGCGTCAGCTTCGCCACGTCGGGCTGGATCGACGGCACGATCTGGATCGCCGAGGCGCCGGTGCCGATCATGGCGACGCGCTTGCCGCGCAGGTCGTAGTCGTGGTCCCAGCGCGCCGAGTGGAACACCTTGCCGGGGAAGCCGTCGAGCCCCGGGATGTCCGGGATCTTCGGGTCCGACAGCGGCCCGGTCGCCGAGACCACCACATCGGCGGTGATCGTGCCGCGCGCGGTCTCGATCTCCCAGCGCAGCTCGTCGCCGTCCCAGCGCATCATCTCCACCTCGTGGTTCAGCCGGATGTGCGGCCGCAGCCCGAAGGTGTCGGTGACGTGCTCCAGGTACGCCCTGATGTGCTCCTGGCCCGAGAAGGTGCGCGGCCAGTCGGGGTTGGGCGCGAAGGAGAACGAGTACAGGTGCGACGGTACGTCGCAGGCGCAGCCCGGGTAGCTGTTGTCCCGCCACGTGCCGCCCACCGCGTCGGCGCGTTCCAGGACGACGAAGTCGGTGATCCCCTCGCGGCGCAGCCGGACGGCTGCGCCCAGGCCGCCGAATCCGGATCCGATCACCGCCACTCGTACGTGCTCGTGCTCGGCCATGCCGACGCCTCCCGCGATCCCACGACTCTGCCAGCAATCACTGGCACGATTCGGAGAGTAGAGCAGCGGCGTACTGATGGGTAGGGGTCGGACGGCATTAGGTTACCGGCGGTAGAACATAGGCTTTCTCCCGTGGACAAAGCCGCAGGAGCCCGCGAGTACCGCACGGAGGACCTGGCCAGGGAGGCCGGCATCACCGTGCGCACCCTGCGCTTCTACCGCGAGCGCAAGCTGCTGCCGCCACCGCGCCGCGAGGGCCGTATCGCCTGGTACGACGAGCGCCACCTGGCCCGGCTGCGCACCATCGCGGCGCTGCTGGAGCGCGGCCACACCCTGAACGGCATCGCGGACCTGACCGCCGCCTTCGAGAGCGGCCGCGACGTCGGCGAGCTGTTCGGCGTCGGCGACGTCGCGGCCGCCACCTGGACCGAGGAGACGCCGGTCCGCCTCACCCCCGAGGACCTCGCCGACCACTTCGCGGGCGAGGTCACCGCGGAGAACCTCGCCGCGGCTCTCGACCTCGGCTATCTCGCCACCGACGGCGAGGAGATCATCCACATCAGCCGCCGCCTGCTGGACGTGTCCGCGGCCCTGGTGCGCGAGGGCGTGCCCCTGGCCGCCGTGCTCCGAGCGGGCCGGGAGGTGCGCAAACACACGACGGCGATGGCCGAGATCTTCGCGGACATGGTCCGCTCCCACCTCAAGGAGGAGCCGCCGGGCAGCGGCTCGCAGGGCGCCGCCCCCCTGGAGCGCCTGCGCCCGCTCGCCAAGAGCGTGGTCGAGGCGGAACTCTCGATGGCCCTCGACCGCCTGGTCAGGGCCGAGAAGGACGCCTAGCCCGCGACCGGCCCCCGGTCGCGGCCCGCACCCTCGGCGCCCGGCGCCCCGCCGCTCAGCGCGCGAAGACCGTCGTCACCGGCGCGTGGTCCGACCAGCGCAGGTCGTACGCGGCCGCCCGCTCGACGTACGCCTTGACCGCCCGGCCGGCCAGCCCCGGCGTCGCCACCGCGTAGTCGATGCGCCATCCCGAGTCGTTGTCGAACGCCTTCCCCCGGTAGGACCACCAGGTGTACGGGCCCTCCTGGTCCGGATGCAGCGCGCGCACCACGTCGACGTACTCCGCCTCCGCGAACACCCGCGTCAGCCACTCCCGCTCCTCCGGCAGGAACCCGGAGGACTTCCGGTTGGCCTTCCAGTTCTTGAGGTCGGCCTCCTGGTGGGCGATGTTCCAGTCACCGCACACCAGCACCTCGCGCCCGTCCGCCGCCGCGCGCTCCTTCAGGCCCTTCAGGTACGGCAGGAACTCGTCCATGAACCGCACCTTCTCGTCCTGCCGCTCCGTACCGACCTCACCGGAGGGCAGGTACAGGCTGGCCACCGTGACCCCCGGCAGGTCCGCCTCGACGTACCGTCCGCTCCCGTCGAACTCCGTGCTGCCGAATCCGACCCGTACCCGCTCCGGCTCCCGCCGCGTGTAGAGGGAGACGCCCGCCCGCCCCTTGGCGGCGGCGGGGGCGTGCACGACGTGCCAGCCCTCGGGCTCCCTGACCTCGGCGGGGAGCTGCTGCGGTTCGGCCCGCACCTCCTGGAGGCAGATCACATCGGCCGGGGTTTCCGCCAGCCACGGCACGAAGCCCTTCTTGGCAGCGGCGCGCAGGCCGTTAACATTCACGGTGGTCACAGTGAGCATCCCGGCACAATACAGACACCGGAACCGGCCACCGGAATGCGTCCACCGCTCGGACTCCGCATAGAAGTACGCTGACTCGCATGAATATACAGATCGCCTCGTACGACCACCCCGACGCCGTGAAGCTCGAAGCCGAGGTGCAGCAGGAATACATCGAGCGCTACAACGGCGAGGGCGACACGACCCCGCTGGACCCCGCGATGTTCCGGCCACCGGGCGGCCTCTTCCTCATCGCCTACGACGACCGGGACCGTCCCGTCGCCACCGGCGCCTGGCGGGCCCTGGACGAGAACGGCGAGGGCTACGCGGACGGCGACGCCGAGCTGAAGCGCATGTACGTGATCCCCGCTTGCCGGGGCCTCGGCCTGGCCCGGCGCATCCTGGCCGCGCTGGAGGACGACGCCCGCGCGGCCGGCCGCGTCCGGATGGTCCTGGAGACGGGCACCCAGCAGCCGGAGGCCATCGCCCTGTACACGTCGAGCGGTTACGCCCCGACGAAGAAGTTCGGCCACTTCCGGGAGTACGAGGACAGCCGCTGCTTCGCCAAGCCGCTGGCGCCGTAGGGAACGTGACGCCCCTCACCGTCGAAATGCGCGGCGGCCCGGTCGAGTTCGGGCGACGGTGATCCGCATCACCATCGGGCCGGAGCCCGCCCGCGGCGCGACGGCGTACGACGCCAAAGAGCCCCAGCCGGATCTCTCCGACTGGGGCTCTGAGCTGCGGTGGACCTGTGGGGATTTGAACCCCAGACCCCCTCGATGCGAACGAGGTGCGCTACCAGACTGCGCCACAGGCCCTTGCAACGAGTGAAACTTTAGCACCTCGATCGGGGTGCTCGGTAATCCGTTCCGCGCAGGTCACTCGTTGACCGCCCGCGGCCGGTCCCCGTCCTCGTACTGGTCGAAGAGCGGCGTGCGGCCACGGCCCCGGTCGCGGCGGGATGGGTTGGCGCGGCGGCCCGCGGGCGGGTCGGCGGCGGGCTGGGCCTCGGGCGCCGGCGTCGGTTCGGCGGTGCTCGAACGGGCCGAGCTCCAGGTGCCGGGGTCGCCGAAGTCCACGCTTCCGGTGGCGCGCGGCGCCACGGGAGCGGTGACGTACGTCGGCAGCGGGACCGGGACCGGGTCCCAGCTCTCGCCCCGGGCCGCGCCCCTTTCACGCTCGCGCTGCTGGTCGACCCACTCGGCGTGGTCCGTCTGCTCCACCAGCGCGCGGCGGCCCGCCTCCTGCGGCGAGACCGCGGGCGCCGGTTCGGGCTCGGGGCGTACGACAGGCTCCTCGTCCGGCTCCGCGGAGGCTGGCCGGCGGCCCGGATGCGGGCGGCGCTCGCGCAGGCGCTGCGCCGCGGCTTCCGCCCGGCGCCGGTCCATGGTGAAGGCGAAGCGCCGCCGCTCGGTGGCCCGCAGATGCACGATGTACGTGCTCAGCAGCACGGCGGGGACAGCCGGGGCCCAGAGGAACCGCAGGCCGCCGACCGCCGCGACGATCGCGCCGAGCGTGAAGGCGAGGAAGAGGATCACGGTGGTGCGCCTGCGGCGCGCGAGGACCTTCGAGCGGCGGGCGCGCTCGGCGGCGGCGCTCGCGGTGCGCACCCGCCGCTCCTCCCGCGCGCTCTCCCGGGCCTTCTCGCGCGCGTCCTCCTGGGCGCTCTCGCGTGTCGGCTCCCGCACGTCCTCCCGCGCGGCAGGACGCTCGGTCGCCTGGGTCGGGGGCACGGCGAAGGCCCGGACGTCGACGGAACTCAACCGGTCCGTGACGGCGTCCGGGTCCACGTCGGGCTCCACCTCGGCCCCGGCGCGTTCCTGTAGTTCCCTGGCGTATCGGCGCTCCATTGCCGCCCGTCCGGACAGCAACCGGATGGCTGTGCTGAAGCGTTCCGTCGGACGCGCCTCGTTGAGCTCGTCCTGCCTGCGGAGCCACATCGGCACCAAGTAGGCGGCCCAGGCCCCGACAATGACTGCGTAAATCAGGCCGCTGCTGCTCACACCCCACACCGTAGAGGGCTTCGCACAAGGCCATCCGCCAATTGAGCCGGTGTGTCGCACGATCTGGCTGATAACTCGAACTTTTTTGTGACTGATCGGATCAACAGGCTGCTTTACAGGTCCTTTTTGCGTCCTTTTGCAATCAGCGGCCGGTTAATATCGAACACTCATTTCATTTGTGGGAGGTGCCGGGTCGTGCCTGGTGCCAGCGGTTCAGCAGCCCCTCGGGCACTTCCTCCGCCGTGAGCGCGTAGACCAGATGGTCACGCCACCCACCGTCGATGTGGAGATATCGGGGTCGCAGCCCTTCCTGGCGGAATCCGAGCTTTTCCACGACCCTGCGGCTGGGCGTGTTCTCGGGGCGAATACAGACCTCGATGCGGTGCAGACCGACGTGACGGAAACAGTGGTCGACCGCGAGGGCGACCGCCGTCGGCATGACGCCGCGGCCCGCGACCTCGCGGTCCACCCAGTAGCCGACGTGCCCGGAGCACATGGACCCCCAGGTGATCCCGGCCACCGTCAACTGGCCGACCAGCTCACCCCGGTACTCGATGACGAAGGGCAGCATCCGGCCGGCGTTCGCCTCTGAGCGCAGGTGGCGCACCATCTGACGGTACGTGGGGCGCTGCGCCACCGGGCCCGCCGGTGCGGGCGGCGGGATGGTCGCCTCCCAGGGGCGCAGCCACTCGCGGTTGCGCCGGTTCACCTCGCGCCAGCTCCGCTGGTCGCGCAGCCTTATCGGGCGGAGGGTGACATCGCCGTCCACCAGCTCGACGGGCCAGGACGAAGCGTTCAGCTCTGGCTCCCCGGCAGGGGGGACCCGGAGCCGGACCCGGGGTGGTCGCCACCCCTGATCTGGTCCACGGCGTGGAGCAGGAGGCGTTCCAGGACTGCCAGCCCGTCCCGTACGCCGCCGGTGGAGCCCGGCAGATTCACGATCAGCGTGCGGCCCGCGACGCCCGCGAGCCCCCGGGACAGCGCGGCGGTCGGGACCTTCCCGCGGCCCTCGGCGCGGATCGCCTCGGGGATGCCCGGGATGTCGTAGTCCAGGACGCGGCGGGTGGCCTCGGGTGTGCCGTCGGTCGGCGAGATGCCGGTGCCGCCGGTGGTCAGGATGACGTCGTACGCCGCGGCGACGCCTGCCCGCAGGGCCTGCTCCACCGGGTCGCCGTCGGGAACGACCTGCGGCCCCTCGACCTCGAAGCCCAGGCCGCGCAGACCCTCGGCGAGGATCGGGCCGCCCCGGTCGGCGTAGATTCCGGCGGAGGCGCGGTTGGAGGCCGTCACCACCAGGGCGCGGCGCGGCGGCTGCGGCGCGGCGGCGGGCGCGGGCTGCGCCGCCGGCTCGTGGCTGTGGCTGTGGACCTCGCCGGCGCGGGGGCTCATGCCCGGCTCCAGTCGCCGGACTTGCCGCCCGTCTTCTCCTCGACCCGTACGTCGGTGATGACCGCGCCCTTGTCGACCGCCTTCACCATGTCGATCACGGTGAGCGCGGCCACCGTGACGGCGGTCAGGGCCTCCATCTCGACGCCCGTACGGTCCGTCGTACGCACCGTCGCGGCGATCTCGACGGCGTCGTCGGCGACCGTGAGGTCCAGCTTCACGCCGGAGAGCGCGAGCGGGTGGCAGAGCGGGATCAGGTCGGGCGTGCGCTTGGCGCCCATGATGCCCGCGATACGGGCCGTGGCGAGGGCGTCGCCCTTCGGGACTCCCTCGCCGCGCAGCAGCTCGACGACACGCGGCGCGACCAGGACGCGCCCGGTGGCGCGGGCGGTGCGCGCGGTGACGTCCTTGCCCGAGACGTCGACCATGCGGGCCGCCCCCGCCTCGTCGATGTGCGTGAGCCGTTCGTGCGTACTCATTACGTGTTGCGCTCCCGGTCAGGGCCTGTGAGGGCAGACACGGTACTCCCACCGGGCGCCGGTCAGCCGAGCAGGACCACGTCGACCTCGGTGCCGGGCTCCGCCTCGGTGGTCTCCTCCGGTACGACGATCAGGGCGTCGGCGTGGGCGAGGGCCGCGACCAGGTGCGATCCGGCGCCGCCGACGGGCGTGACGGTGCCCGCCTCCTTGTCGTACGTACCACGCAGGAACTGGCGCTTCCCCGACGGCGAGGTCAGCGGCTTGTCGGCGACCAGCAGGGCGCGGGTCCTCGGGCGGTGCACGTCCTCCAGGCCCATCAGGGCGCGGATCGCCGGGCGCACGAACAGCTCGAAGGAGACGTACGAGGAGACCGGGTTGCCCGGGAGTGCCAGCAGCGGGGTGTGCTCGGGGCCGATCGAGCCGAAGCCCTGGGGCTTGCCGGGCTGCATGGCGAGCTTGCGGAAGTCGACACCGCCGCCGGTCCCGTCCTCGCCGCCGACCGAGGACAGGGCCTCTTTGACGACGTCGTACGCCCCGACGCTGACGCCACCGGTGGTGACGATCATGTCGGCGCGGATCAGCTGGTCCTCGATGGTGGCGCGGAGCGTCTCGGCGTCGTCGGTGACGGCGCCGACGCGGTAGGCGATGGCTCCGGCGTCACGGGCGGCCGCGGTCAGGGCGAAGCTGTTGGAGTCGTAGATCTGGCCGGCGGCCAACTGCTCTCCGGGCTGTACCAGTTCGCTGCCGGTCGACAGGACGACGACGCGGGGGCGGGGCCTGACCTTGGCGGTGGCGCGGCCGATGGCGGCGAGCAGGCCGATCTGGGACGGGCCCAGGACCGTACCAGCTTCGAGGGCCAGGTCACCGGCCTGGACGTCGCTGCCGCGCGCGCGGACGTGGGCCCGCGCCTCGACCGGCCGGTGGACCCGGACCTCGCCGGACGCGCCCTCGGGGGCGTCGCTCGCGGCGCGCATCGTGGCGGCCGGCCCGCCGCCCGTGCCCCCGTCGGTCCACTCGACCGGGACGACGGCCTCCGCGCCGGGCGGCAGCGGGGCACCGGTCATGATGCGGGCGGCCTCGCCGGGGTTGACCCTGAGCGTCCCGCCGCTGCCCGCCGCCACGTCACCGATGACGGTGAGGACGGCGGGGAACTCCTCGCTGGCGCCCGCGACATCGCTCGTACGGACGGCGTACCCGTCCATCGAGCTGTTGTCGAAGGGGGGCAGCGCGATCTGGACCGTGATGTCCTCCACCAGGACACAGCCCTGCGCGTCGGGGAGTTGCAGCTCGATGGGCTCGAGCGGGCTCACCGCGGCGAGGATGTCCTCAAGGTGCTCGTCGACAGACCAGATCGTGCTGCTCAAGGTGCCTACATCTCCTCGGTCACGTAACTGCGAAGCCAGGTCCGGAACTCCGGCCCCAGGTCCTCACGTTCGCACGCGAGTCTGACAATGGCACGCAGGTAGTCGCCGCGGTCGCCGGTGTCATAGCGGCGGCCCTTGAAGACGACGCCGTGCACGGGGCCGCCGGCCTTCCCCGCGGCGTCGGCCGCCGACTCGTACGTCTCGGCCAGGTGCTGGAGGGCGTCGGTGAGCTGGATCTCGCCTCCGCGGCCCGGCTCGGTCTTGCGCAGTATGTCGAACACGGCCGGGTCCAGCACGTAGCGGCCGATGATGGCGTAGTTGCTGGGCGCGTCGGCCGGGTCGGGCTTCTCGACCAGTCCGGTGACCCGTACGACATCGCCTTCGGCGGTCGGCTCGACGGCCGCGGACCCGTACAGGTGGATCTGGGCGGGGTCGACCTCCATGAGCGCGATGACGCTGCCGCCGTACTGCCCCTGGATCTCGATCATCCGGGACAGCAGGGGGTCGCGCGGGTCGATCAGGTCGTCACCGAGCAGTACGGCGAACGGCTGGTCGCCGACGTGCGGCGCGGCGCACAGCACGGCGTGGCCGAGGCCCTTGGGGTCGCCCTGGCGGACGTAGTGCATGGTGGCGAGGTCGCTCGACTCCTGCACCCGGGCGAGGCGTTCGGCGTCGCCCTTGCGGCCGAGGGCCGACTCCAGCTCGTAGTTGCGGTCGAAGTGGTCCTCAAGAGGGCGCTTGTTGCGGCCGGTCACCATGAGGACGTCGGAGAGGCCCGCGGTCACGGCTTCCTCGACCACGTACTGGATGGCCGGCTTGTCGACGACAGGCAGCATCTCTTTTGGAGTGGCCTTTGTCGCCGGCAGGAACCTGGTGCCGAGGCCGGCGGCAGGGATGACAGCCTTGCTGATCCCGGGGTGCGACTGAGTCATGGTCGAACGATATCCGCTGCCTATGGGGAGAAGATTAGGCTCCGGTCAATAAATTCTCATACGAGGCGTTTTGTGGAGCCAATATGTGGTGTGACGAGCCTGACAAGGCCGGGCTACGACGAGAACTCCTGGCCCTGAGATCCCGGTTGACCAGCGATGACATCGAGAAGGCCGGGGCGGCTCTGGCCGACAGGGCACTGGAGCTGCCGGAACTCGCCGAGGCCGGGACGGTGGCCGCGTACGTTTCCATCGGGAGTGAGCCCGCGACCCGGGCGCTGCTGGACGCGCTGCGCGCGCGGGGCGTACGGGTGCTGCTTCCCGTGCTCCTCGCGGACAACGATCTGGACTGGGCCGAGTACGAGGGCGCCGAGCGGCTCGCGCGCGCCCGGCTCGGGCTCCTCGAACCGATGGGCGCACGGCTCGGTGTGGACGCGGTGACGGAGGTGGACACGGTGCTGCTGCCGGGCGTGGCGGTGGACGGGCGCGGAACGCGGCTCGGGCGGGGCGGCGGGTCGTACGACCGGGTGCTCGCCCGGCTGGAGGCGGCGGGCGCACGGCCTCACCTGGTGGTGCTCCTGTACGACGAAGAGGTGGTCGCGCGGGTCCCGAGGGAACCGCACGACCACCCTGTGAGCGCCGTGGTGACGCCGGGCGGTGTCAGGCGCTTTACGGCCTGAGCACCAGCTTGTCGGTGGTGCTCTTCTCGACCGCCTCGTCGCCGAACGGCCAGTCGAGCAGCTCGCCCTTCGCCCACTTGTCGGTCTGGTCGGTGTAGTGCGCGCTGTACGCGTGGCCGGAGGCGCCGGTGAGGTTGATCCAGCGGGACTTGTCGAGGTCGTTGAGGTTCACGACCATCCGCATGGAGGGCACCCAGATGACCTCGTAGCCGCCCGCCGCGTTCCAGCCGGTGGCGTCGACCGCCGCCTCGCCGCCGCCCAGGTTCCACGGGCCGCGGTTGAGGAGGGACCGGACGAAGCCGGGACCGCTCGTACCGAGGGTCTGGTTCTTCAGCTCCAGCTGGTGCAGGCGGCCCCAGCTCCAGGAGTCGACGTCCTTGCCGAGCTTGGCGGTCAGCTCCCAGCGGGCGTCCTTCAGCGCGCGGGCGAGCAGCTCGTCACGGGTGTCGGTGGCCGGGTCGAGGCGGGTCTTCGGCGCCTGCCACCACTCGTTCTTCTCGTCCTTGAGCATCGTGCGGACGACCTCGTACCAGCGGTCGCCGCCGTCCGGCTGCGCCGAGTCCTTCGCCCGCTGCCCGCACTCGCGCACGCGCTCGTCGAGGTCGTCGAGCGGGCCGGTGCTGTCGGCGGGACGGACGCTGAGGCACTGCCCCTTGACCCGCAGCTCCTTGGGCAGCTTGTTGCCGAAGGCGAGCTTGAGGACGTTGCGCCAGACCGCGTTGAAGTACGCGGCGGCCCCCGAGTCCGGCTCCTGGGTGTAGTCCCAGCCTTCGAGCAGCTTCTGTGTCTCGCGGACGTTCGGGTCGTCGACGTCGATCTTCAGCAGGTGCGGCGTGAGCAGCTTGGCGATCTCGCTGCTGTTGTCCGTCTGCATGGTGCGCATGTCGTCGGTGGAGATCTTGCCGCCGTCGGCGATCTTCGACTCGATGAGGTCGTTGATGCGCTGGCTGCGGGCGCCGTAGCCCCAGTCCTCGGTGAGGAGGTAGGGGTACTTCTTCTTGTCGATCACGGCCTGGTTGGCGGTGACGATGTAGCCGCGCTTCGGGTTGTACTCGTACGGCAGCTCGGCCTGCGGGACGAAGCTCTTCCAGTCGTTGCGCGAGTCCCAGCCGGCGGCGGGCATGGTGCCGTCGTGGCCGCCGCCCCGGACCGGGATGCGGCCCGGCGCCTGGTAGCCGATGTTGCCCTGCGTGTCGGCGTAGATGAGGTTCTGCGAGGGGACCTCGAAGTGGGCGGCGGCGGCGCGGAAGCCCTTGAAGTCCGTGGCCCGGTTCAGCTCGAACACGGCGTCCATGGACTTTCCGGGCATCAGCGCGGTCCACTTGAGGGAGATCCCGTAGCCGTCACCGCGGTCGGGGGCGGCGTTGTCTACCGGGGCCCTCTTGCCGACCTTGCCGAGCTCGTCGCTGCGGTCGGAGACGAGCGGGCCGTTGTTGGTGGAGCGGACGGTGATCTTCTTCGGCTTGCCGCCGGCGACCTTGATGGTCTCCTCGCGGGTCGTGAAGGGCTTCGTACCGCCGTCGTAGAGGTAGCCGTCGTCGGAGACCTTCTCCAGGTAGAGGTCGGTGACGTCGGCGCCGAGGTTGGTGAAGCCCCAGGCGATGTTCTGGTTGTGGCCGATTATCACGCCGGGCATGCCGGAGAAGGTGTAGCCCGCGGTGTCGTACTTGCAGGTCGCGGAGACCTTCCGGCAGTGCAGGCCCATCTGGTACCAGAGCGAGGGCAACTGCGGCGCGAGGTGCGGGTCGTTGGCGAGCAGCGGCTTCTTGGTCGTGGTGAACCGGCCGGACACGACCCAGGAGTTGGAGCCGATGCCGCTGCCGTTCGGACCGAAGAGCGCGGGGATCTCGTCGAGTGCGTCGGAGATGCCGGAGAGCTGGGACTGGAAGCCCTGGGTGGCGCCGGCGGTGCCCGCGCCGGAGCCGGTGCCGGTTCCGGTTCCGGTTCCGGTTCCGGAGCCCGTGCCTGCGCCGGTTCCGGAGCCCGTGCCGCCCGTGCCCGCCCCGGTGCCCGTACCCGTACCGGCGTCGGGGGTGGCTGACGCCTTCGGGTCGTACTTCTTCGCCGTCTCGTCGACCGCGCCCTCTTCGACCACCGGCTTGTTGCGGTCGTACGGATAGGGCGGGTAGAGGGACTTGATCTGCTTCGCGTTCAGCCTGCTCGTCAGCAGCGAACGGTCGATCTCCTCCTGCATGTTGCCGCGCAGGTCCCAGGCCATGGCCTTGAGCCAGGCCACCGAGTCGACGGGCGTCCACTTCTCGGGCTTGTAGTCGTTCACGAAGCCCAGGGCGGCGTACTCGACCGAGATGTCCTTGCCGTCGCGGCCTTCGAGGTAGGAGTTGACGCCCGCGGCGTACGCCTGGAGGTTCTTCTTCGTCTCCGGCGACAGCTTGGTGTCGTACTCCTGCTGCGCGACCCGGCGCCAGCCGAGGGTGCGCAGGAAGGCGTCGGTGTCGACCTGGTCGGCGCCGAACATCTCCGACAGCCGGCCCGACGTCATGTGACGGCGGACGTCCATCTCGTAGAAGCGGTCCTGCGCCTGGACGAAGCCCTGGGCACGGAAGAGGTCTTCGTCGGTGTCCGCGTAGATCTGCGGAATGCCGTAGTTGTCGCGCTTGACGTCGACGGGGCCGGAGAGGCCGTCGAGCTCGATCGACCCTGTGGTCTGCGGGAAGGAGGCGCGCACGGTGCTGATGCTCCAGTACGTGCCGTAGCCGACACCCGCAACGAGGGCCAACACCAGCACGATCACGATCAGGCGGGCGCGACGCCCCTTCTTCTTCTTGCCGGAAGAGGCGGTGGTGTTGGCGGGCATCGCTGTCCTTCGAGGGGCAGGGTGGTCCTTGAGTGCTGGAGCAACCATAGGCGCAGCGCTCTCGCGCCCTGGACTCGGTGCCCGCAACGGCGATCGTACGGACGGTCCCGCGCGTCAAGGAAGCGTTAAAGATTAGGTAAGGTAACGAAGTACCGGCCGCCGGAGGAACGATCCGGCAGGCGTGCGAGGGAAGGAACGGCCGCTGACTGTCCACCAGCTCAATGAACTCCTGCTCATCTGCTCGCTCGTTCTTCTCATCGCCGTCGCGGCCGTGCGCATTTCGTCCCGGAGCGGGCTTCCCAGCCTGCTGCTGTACCTCGGGATCGGGATCGCCATAGGGCAGGACGGCATCTTCGACGTCAAGTTCGACAATGCCGAACTGACGCAGGTGATCGGCTATGCCGCACTTGTGGTGATCCTGGCCGAGGGTGGCCTGGGTACGAAGTGGAAGGAGATCAAGCCCGCGTTGCCCGCCGCGGTGGTCCTGTCGACCGTCGGCGTCGCGGTGAGCGTGGGCGTCACGGCCGCCGGTGCGCACTATCTCGTCGGTCTCGACTGGCGGCAGTCACTGATCATCGGTGCGGTCGTCTCGTCGACGGACGCCGCCGCGGTCTTCTCCGTACTGCGCAAGGTTCCGCTGCCCTCCCGGATCACCGGTGTGCTGGAGGCGGAGTCGGGCTTCAACGACGCCCCCGTCGTGATCCTGGTGGTCGCCTTCTCGACGGTCGGCCCGGTGGACGAGTGGTACGTCCTGCTCGGCACGATCGTCCTCGAACTGGCGATCGGCGCGTCCGTCGGTCTCGCGATGGGATGGCTCGGCGCGTACGCGCTGCGCCACGTGGCGCTTCCCGCGTCCGGTCTCTATCCGATCGCGGTCATGGCCATCGCCGTATCGGCGTACGCCGCCGGAGCGATCGCGCACGGCAGCGGGTTCCTCGCCGTGTACCTGGCCGCGATGGTGCTCGGCAACTCCAAGCTGCCGCACTGGCCGGCCACGCGCGGATTCGCGGACGGGCTCGGCTGGATCGCGCAGATCGGGATGTTCGTCCTGCTCGGCCTGCTGGTGACGCCGCACGAGCTGCTGGCCGACTTCTGGCCCGCGGTGATGGTGGGACTCGTGCTCACCATGATCGCGCGGCCCCTGTCGGCGCTGATCAGCCTGCTGCCGTTCCGGATTCCGTGGCAGGAACAGGCCCTGATGTCGTGGGCCGGGCTGCGCGGAGCGGTGCCCATCATCCTGGCGACCATTCCGCTGGTGTCGGAGGTGGAGGGCAGCGACCGGATCTTCAACATCGTCTTCGTCCTGGTCGTCGTCTACACCCTCGTGCAGGGGCCGACGCTGCCCTGGCTGGCGAAGTGGCTGCGGCTCGGCGACGACCCCTCGGAGGCCGCGGACCTGGGCATCGAGTCGGCGCCGCTGGAGCGGCTGCGCGGACACCTGCTGTCCGTCGCGATCCCCGAGAGGTCGCGGATGCACGGCGTGGAGGTGGCCGAGCTGCGGCTGCCGCACGGGGCCGCGGTCACCCTGGTCGTACGGGAGGGAACCAGCTTCGTACCCCTTCCCACGACCGTGCTGCGGCGCGGCGACGAGCTGCTCGTCGTGACCACCGATCCGGTACGGGACGCCGCCGAGCGGCGGCTGCGGGCGGTGGGGCAGGGCGGAAAGCTGGCCGGGTGGCTCGGAACGGGCGGCAACAGCGCGCACTGAGCGGCTGCCCGCGCTGGGCGTCCTGCTCGCCCTGATCGTCCCGCTCGCACGGGTCGTCCCGCTCGCACGGGTCGTCCTTGTCCGGTGCCCGTGCTGCCATCCCATGGGCATGGCATTGATCACAGGTGGTGTGACGCATTCCGTTCGTAATCACAGGTGCGTCACACCGACCGCCCTGTAACATGAAGGTCTACTGATCGACCAACTCTGCCTGACGCAGAGCTGGCGCGACCGTACGGCGGCCGGCCCCCTCTCCGCGGGTGTCCTGGTATCTACCGCCGGTCCTGCGCAAGAGGACAGCTCTCGGCGGCTCCCGCACGCACACACTCGCGTGCACAGGGGAGCGTCACCAGGCGGCAGAAAGGCAAGGACCGTGTCCGACACGGTCACCACCACCCGCCCCGGCTACGGCCAGCTGCTCCGCACCCCTGGAGCGTGGACGTACCTGTTGCCCGGGTTCCTGGCACGCCAGCCCTTCGCGATGCTGACCATCGGCATCGTGCTGCTCGTGCAGCACACCACCGGGTCGTACGGCAGCGCGGGCGCTGTCGCCGCCGTCACCGGCGTTTCCATGGCCCTGTTCGCGCCGCAGAGCGGCAAGCTCGCCGACCGCTTCGGGCAGAGCGCCGTTCTGATTCCGGGCGTTCTCGTGCACACCGCTTCCGTCGTGACGCTGACGGTGCTCGCGCTCTCCGGAGCGCCCATGTGGGCGCTCTTCGCCGCGGCCGTTCCCACGGGTGCGTCCGTTCCGCAGATCGGTCCGATGGTGCGGGCACGCTGGGCCGCCAAGCTGGAGGGCTCGCCCCTCATGTCGACCGCCGCGGCCTTCGAGTCCGTGACGGACGAGTTCACCTTCGTCGTCGGGCCGGTCCTCGCGACCGCCCTGTGCACCGGTGTGCACCCGGCGGCCGGTCTGGTCGCCGAGGCCACGCTCACTCTGGTCGGCGGACTGTTCTTCGCCGTACAGCGGCGCACCCAGCCGCAGGCGGGCCGCCTGTCGCTGACCGACGGGCCGCGCGTATCCGCCCTGTCCGTGCCCGGCGTACGGGTGCTCGCGGGAGCCTTCCTCGGCATCGGAGCGGTCTTCGGCGGAATGCAGGTCTCGCTGACCGCGTTCTCCGAGGAGATCGGCAATCCGGGCGTGAACGGGCTGCTCTACGGAACGTTCGCCGCGGGCAACATGCTCGCCGGTATCGCGTGCGGCGCGATCGCCTGGAAGGTCGGCCCCCGCCGCCGTCTGATCGTGGGGTACGCGGCGCTGACGCTGGCCGCCTCGGGGCTGTGGGCGGTGCACTCCGTGCCGCTGCTCGCGGGTCTGGGGCTGCTGGTCGGTCTGTGCATCGCGCCAGCACTGATCACCGGATACACGATGATCGAGACGCTGGTGCCGGCCTCGGCCCGTACCGAGGCGTTCACGTGGCTGACCGGCGCGGTCGCGCTCGGCCAGGCCGCGGGCGTCACCGTCGCGGGACGGCTGGCGGACGCCAACGGCGCGAGCGCCGGTTTCCTGGTACCCCTGGTGGGCACCGGGCTGGCCCTGGTCACCCTGGTGGCGCTGCGCTCGCGGCTCGCACCGAAGGCTCCGGGCCGGGTCGCCGCGCGTGGCGTGAGTCACCGAGTGCCTGTGACGGTGGACTGATCGCGCGGAATACGTCAGTATGGAACGTCGTTAGCACTCATCGAGTGAGAGTGCCAGGAGGAGCAAGTGCCGACCTATCAGTACCAGTGCACCGAGTGCGGCGAAGGCCTCGAGGCGGTGCAGAAGTTCACCGATGACGCGCTGACCGTGTGCCCCAGCTGTGAGGGGCGCCTGAAGAAGGTGTTCTCCGCGGTCGGCATCGTCTTCAAGGGCTCCGGGTTCTACCGGAACGACAGCCGCGGCTCCTCGTCGAGCAGCACGCCGGCCACGTCGTCCTCGAAGACCGCCGCCGGTGCGTCGTCGTCCTCGGGCTCGTCGGGTTCGTCCGGGTCCTCGGGGTCCGACTCCAAGCCCGCCGCCGCGTCGTCGAGCTCCGGCTCCAGCAGCTCTTCCAGCAGCACCACGGCCGCCTAGGCCCACCGCTTCATGGGTGACCCCGCCGTTTCGGACGGCGGGGTCCTCGGCGTTTCCGCGCCCGGCTACTGTGACGGCCATGGCGAACGCGAACGCAGAGATCGGTGTGATCGGCGGCTCCGGCTTCTACTCCTTCCTGGAGGACGTGACCGAGGTCGAGGTGGACACCCCGTACGGGAAGCCGAGCGATTCGCTCTTCCTCGGTGAGATAGCGGGGCGGCGGGTCGCCTTCCTGCCCCGCCACGGGCGCGGCCACCACCTGCCGCCGCACCGCATCAACTACCGGGCCAACCTGTGGGCGCTGCGTTCCGTCGGCGCGCGGCAGGTGCTGGGGCCGTGCGCGGTGGGCGGGCTGCGGGTCGAGTACGGGCCCGGAACCCTGGTCGTACCGGATCAGCTGGTGGACCGTACGAAGGCGCGCGCGCAGACGTTCTACGACGGTGAGACACCGGTCGACGGCAGGCTGCCGAATGTCGTACACGTGGCCTTCGCCGACCCGTACTGCCCCGCCGGCCGCCGGGCCGCGCTCGCGGCCGCGCGCGGGCGGGAGTGGGAGCCGGCGGACGGCGGGACGCTGGTCGTCATAGAGGGGCCGCGGTTCTCGACGCGGGCGGAGTCGCGGTGGCACGCGGCGGCGGGCTGGTCGGTGGTCGGCATGACGGGGCACCCGGAGGCCGTACTCGCCCGGGAGCTGGGGCTTTGCTACACCTCCTTGGCGCTGGTGACGGACCTGGACGCCGGGGCGGAGACCGGTGAGGGCGTCTCGCACGAAGAGGTGCTGACGGTGTTCGCGGCGAATGTGGACCGGCTGCGGAACGTGCTCTTCGACGCGGTGGCAGGGCTGCCGGCGGACGAGGCGCGCGACTGTCTGTGCGGGCGGGCGCTGGACGGTCTCGACACGGGGATCACGCTGCCTTAGCGGGCTGCCTTAGCGGGACGGGCGGGTGGGACGGGCCGGGTGGGACGGGCACACGTGCGGGCCGGAGGGACGGGCGGGTGCGGGTCGGGGGTGGCCGGGTTTTCCACAGTCGGGGCGCTGTCCACAGGGCCCGGCGGGATTCCGGCCGGAACGGGATCGTGAGGAGCGTTCAGGCGGAACTCCCCGTGGCAGGCGGTGGTCACCGTGTCCCTCTACCCCTACGTCCCCATTCCCCCGGCGCCCGTTCCGGGATCGGATCCGAACGGCGTGCCCGCGTTCGCTCCCCTGCGAGTGCACGGGGGCAGGCACCGGCTCCGGCGCGCGGTGCGGCGCAGGAGGCGCGCGATGGCGGCCGGACTGGCGATGACCGCCGCCGCGCTGGCCGCCTCGGGCGCGCGTGACGCGGGGCGCGCGGGCGGTGCGGCCCAGGCGCGCGCCCAGGCACAGGACCGGGACCGGGCGGAGGTCCGGGCGTCCGACGGGGCACGGGGCGGCGGGGGCGGGGCGCGGGGGCGCGAGCGGCCGCCGGTGCGCCTGGTGTCCGCTCCGGTGCGCATCGCGGACGCAGCGACCGTGCGGCTGCTGCGCCGGGGAGACCGCGTCGATGTGATCGCTGCGGCCGCCGGGTCGCCGCCGCGGGGCGGCCGGTCGCCGGAGGCCCGCGTGGTGGCCGCCGGTGTGCGGGTGACGCAAGTCCCCGAGGCGCACGAGACGTTCGCCGACGGAGGCGGCGGGGCGCTGGTCGTGCTGGCGGTGCCGCGCGCCACGGCCGCGGAACTGGCCGGTGCGGGAGCGACGTCCCAACTGGCGGTGACCTTGTGCTGACTAGAACTGGCGATCTGTCATGTCACTGGTACGTGGACGGCGATTGGACAGGGCCGTCACCTGCTGACGTAGGTTTCGGAACTGTTTGTTCCGCCCCCAGTACATGTGAAAAGAGGCTCATCCGTGAGCGAGGAGAAGAAGCAGACCGTTCTGGCGGGCTTCAAGGCCTTCCTGATGCGCGGCAATGTGATCGATCTGGCTGTCGCTGTGGTCATCGGCGCCGCGTTCACCAACGTCGTGAACTCGATCGTCAAGGGCGTGATCAACCCGCTGGTCGGTGCGTTCGGCACGCAGGATCTGGAGAAGTACAGCTCCTGCCTGAAGCAGCCGTGCCGGCCGGACGAGAACGGCGTGATGCAGGGCATCCCGATCAACTGGGGGCTCGTCCTGAGCGCCGCACTCAGCTTCCTGATCACCGCCGCGGTCGTCTACTTCCTCATGGTCCTGCCCATGGCCAAGTACCTGGCGAGGCGGGCGGCCCGGGACAAGGCGAAGGAGGCCACCACGGAGATCATGGAGGTCACCGAGATCGAGCTGCTGAAGGAGATCAGGGACGCCCTGGTCGCCCAGCGCGGCTCGGGCCACGACAACACGCCGTAGCCCGGGTCGCTCACAGGTGGTGGGGCGGCTTCTCGTCCAGGAACCGGGCGAGGTCGGCCGCGCTGCCACCACTGCCGGGAGGCCGCTCGCCCCACCCCCGGTCCGTGTCGTCCGCTGATTGGTGGTCCAGTGGATCGCCGAAGTCCAGCGCCGGCTTCGGCCGCGGGTCGCGCTCGGCCTTCTGCTGGGACGTCTGCTCCGGATCTCGCGGTCCGTGGGCGGGGGCGGTGCTCATGGTTCCAGGGTACGGCGGAGGGCCGGCCCCGGTGTCCCGGCGTTCTCCGCGACCTCGGCCCCCCGGGGTTCGCCGCGTGATACGCAGGACTTCATGGGACACGAGACGAGGGCCGACGCCCTGACCGATGTGGCCGGACTGCGCGTGGGCCACGCGCGTGTGCCGGGTGAGCGGGCGCTGAGCGGCACCACCGTCGTGCTGGCGCCGGAAGGCGGGGCGGTCGCCGCCGTGGATGTGCGGGGCGGCGGTCCGGGCACCCGCGAGACGGACGCTCTCGACCCGCGCAACCTGGTGCAGCGCGTCGACGCCGTCGTCCTGACGGGCGGCAGCGCGTACGGGCTCGACGCCGCGTCCGGAGTGATGGCCTGGCTGGAGGAGCAGGGCCGGGGCTTCCGGGTCGGGCCCGGCCCGGCGCAGGTGGTGCCGGTGGTTCCGGCCGCCTGCCTCTTCGACCTCGGGCGCGGCGGCGACTGGCGGGCCAGGCCGGACGCCGCGACCGGGCGGGCCGCCGTCGAGGAGGCCGCCCGTACCGGCATCGGGGCGCCGGTGGCCCAGGGCGGGGTGGGGGCGGGCACCGGTGCGGTGGCGGGCGCGATGAAGGGCGGCGTGGGCACGGCCTCCGTCGTACTCGACTCCGGCGTGACGGTGGGGGCGCTCGTGGTGGTCAACGCCGCCGGTTCGGCCGTCGATCCGCTGACCGGCGTTCTCTACGGGAGCTACTTCCAGGGGCGGACCGCCTACCCGCCGCCGGACGTGCACGCGGCGGCGCTGCTCAGGCTGGCCGAGGCGCGGGCGCAGACGCAGCGGCTGTCGGACGGCGCCGCGCTCCCCCCGCTGAACACCACCCTGGCCGTCGTCGCCACCGACGCGGAGCTGACGCGGGCGCAGGCGCAGAAACTCGCCGGGACGGCGCACGACGGGCTCGCGCGGGCCCTGCGTCCGGTGCATCTGCTCACCGACGGCGACACCGTCTTCGCTCTCGCCACGGGTGAGAAGCCGCTGTCGGCCGGCTCGCCGGAGCCCGCGTTCGCGGTGCACGCGGATGTCGCGGCCCTCAACGAGGTGCTGGGGGCGGGGGCGGACACGCTGACCCGTGCGGTGGTGAAAGCCGTGCTGGCGGCGGAGGGGGTCGAGGGGCCCGGCGGCGTTTACCCGGCGTACCGGGACCTCTACTGACGTACCGGCGTGGCGAGTTGGCCAGGAGGCGCGGGAACCTCGGGTGCGCCCCCTTCGTTTTGCTCAACCCCGGCGACGTTGTCAGACCCAGGGGCTACGTTGAGCACTCGGCAAGTAACAAGCGGCGACGGCCTGGAGAAACCCTTGAGCGATCCGTACGAGACAACCGAGGAGCACCTCGAGCGACTCCTGGGGCGCGCACTCAACTCGTTCGACCTGCCCGACGCCACGGTGGAGCGGCTCGAATCGGCGCTGGCCCACAGCACGTCCCTGCATTCCTCGCACCACAGCGCGGGGCTGCACCGCGAAACGTTCAAGCATGTCTTCCTGCTCTCCGACGGCAGCTCGCTCACGTTGTGGGAGCTGGCGCACAACGCGGGGCGCGACGGGACCACGCAGCACGAGCTGTACACCGAGGCGGCCGAGGTCCGGCTGGCCGCGTCCAGGCTGCCGCGCCCGGGCGGCACGGACGCCTTCGGCCCGTCCTGCGCGGACGTGGACGGGGGCGACCCGGACGGCGGCGGCGCCGGGCTCGACGCCGATCTCGAAATCCTCGCCACGCTCATGGCCACGCGGCCGCCCGCCGCGCGGCGCGTCTTCGTCCCGGACGACTCCGCCGACCACGCGCGCCGTGTGCTCCGCCGCGCCGAGAACGCCGACCGGCCGGGGCCGGACGCCGCGCTGCGCCTGAGTGACGCCGTGGGCCACCAGATCACCCAGGCGTTCGGCCGCCAGTGCAGCGTGGAGGGCCGGGACGCCGGCTTCACCCTGTACGAGCACGCGTTCCTGCTGGCCGACCGCACCGAGGTCAGCCTCTGGGAGGTCGAGCACACGGCCACGCCGGACGGCCGTCACATGTGCGAGGTGTACGAGACGGAGCGCGCCGCGCGCGAAGCGATGGAGCTTCGCGCGCGGGTGCGCTGAGGTGGCGCGGTGCGCTGAGGTGGAGTGGGTGCGGTGCGCTGAGGTCGCGCTGGTTCGCTGACGTGGAGCGGGCGGTGCTTACGCGGGTACCGCCACCTTGGGTTCGTGGGTCTCCGTGGTCGTGCCGGCCTCGGGAGCGGTGGGCCTGCGCAGGCCCTTGAGGAGGACGACCAGGGCGGTGCTGACCGCCGTACCGGCCAGGATGGCGACCAGGTAGAGGAACGGGTTGCCGATCAGCGGCACCACGAATATGCCGCCGTGCGGGGCGCGCAGTGTGCATTCGAAGGCCATGGACAGGGCGCCGGTGACCGCGCCGCCCGCCATCACCGACGGGATCACCCGCAGCGGGTCCGCCGCCGCGAACGGGATCGCGCCCTCCGTGATGAACGAGGCGCCCAGCACCCAGGCCGCCTTGCCGTTCTCGCGCTCGGTCCTGGTGAAGAGCTTGCCGCGTACGGTCGTGGCCAGCGCCATCGCGAGCGGCGGGACCATGCCCGCCGCCATGACGGCGGCCATGACCTTGAGGCTGCCCTCGTTCGGGTTGGCGAGGCCGCCCACCGCGAAGGCGTAGGCCACCTTGTTGAGCGGGCCGCCGAGGTCGAACGCCATCATCAGGCCGAGGACGACGCCGAGGATGACCGCGTTGGCGCCGGAAAGGCCGGACAGCCAGTCGGTGAGCGCGCTCTGGAGTTCCGCGATCGGCTCGCCGACCACCAGGAACATCAGGAAGCCAACCACGATCGAGGAGATCAGGGGGATCACCACCACCGGCATGATGCCGCGCAAGGGCGTGGGGACCCTCAGCTTCTGGATCGCCATCACCACCGCGCCGGCGATGAGACCGGCGACGAGGCCGCCGAGGAAGCCCGCGTTGATCGCCACGGCGATCGCGCCGCCGACGAAGCCGGGAACCAGGCCCGGTCTGTCGGCCATTCCGTACGCGATGTAGCCGGCCAGGACCGGGACCAGGAAGCCGAAGGCCAGGCCGCCGATCTGGAACATCAGAGCGGCCCAGCTGGTGGTGTCCGTCCAGGCGAAGTGCTCGACGACGGACGGGGCCTTGTTGATCCCGTAGCCGCCGATTGCGAAGCCGAGGGCTATGAGCAGGCCGCCCGCCGCGACGAACGGAACCATGTAACTCACGCCGGACATCAGCCACTTGCGCAGCTTCGTTCCGTAGCCTTCGCCCGGGTCGCCGGACTCTTGCAGTGGGGAACCCTTGGACTCGGTGATCTCGCCGCGTTCCGCCTTGGCCCGTACTTCGGTGAGGAGTTCGGCCGGGCGGTTGATGGCGGCTTTGACGCCGACGTCGACGGTCGGCTTGCCCGCGAAGCGCTCCTTGTCGCGTACGGGCACGTCGTGCGCGAAGATCACGCCGTCCGCGGCGGCGATCACCGCCGGGTCGAGGCGTGCGAAGCCGGCGGAGCCCTGGGTTTCCACCGTCAGTTCGATGTGGCCGGTCGTCGCGGCCCGTTCCAGCGCCTCGGCCGCCATGTAGGTGTGCGCGATGCCGGTGGGGCAGGAGGTGACAGCCACGATCTTGAACGGGGCGGGGGTCGCTGCGGGGGTCTGTGGAGCGGGGGCTTCGGGCGCGGGGTTTGGGGTCGGGGGCTTCCGGCGCGGGGGTTTGGGGGCGGGGGCTTCGGGGTCGGTGCCGCGCCGGGGCGTCTCCTCGGGTGCCGAACCTTCGGGCAGCGCTGCGGTGTGTTCGGGGTGGTTGCGTTCGACACCCTGCGGGGAGCGCCCCGACACGTCCCCTCCCGGCACCGGGGTGTGGGGGGCGGTGGGCTGCGCGGCCGCTTCCGACGCGTCCCCTCCCGGCACCGGGGAATGCGGGGCGGTGGGCTCCGCTTCCGGTAGCGGGGCGGGGGCGTCGCCCCGGATCAGGGCTGCTGCCGGCTCCTGTGCGGTCGCCGTACGGAGGGCCGTGGTGAAGTCCTCGTTCATCAGCCGGCGGGCCAGTCCGGAGAGGATCGTCAGGTGGGCGTCGTCGGCGCCCGCCGGGGCGGCGATGAGGAAGATCAGGTCCGCCGGGCCGTCCGGGGCGCCGAAATCGATGCCCGGTGTGCTGCGCCCGAACGCGAGCGTCGGCTCGGTGACGTGAGCGCTGCGGCAGTGCGGGATGCCGATACCGCCGTCCAGCCCGGTCGGCATCTGCGCCTCGCGCGCCGCGACATCGGCGAGGAAGCCGTCGAGGTCGGTGACGCGCCCGAGGGCCACCATCCGCTCGGCGAGCGAACGCGCCGCCTCTTCCTTCGTGGTGGCGACCAGGTCGAGATCGACCAGGTCCGCGGTGATCATCTGGCTCATCGCGGGCTCCTTCGCTCGCAGGGGGTGGTGGGGGGAGGTTCGGGGGTCATGACGCCGGCTCCGTCAGGGCGCGGTCCAGGGGGATGTCCGTGGTCACCGTGACGGCGGAAGGGACCAGGTCCGCGGGCGTCGGCATGACGCTGCCGGGGAGCTGCACGGCAGCCGCGCCGTGTGCGACGGCCGAGGCGAGGGCGTCCGGGCCCGCGCCGCCCGCCGCCAGGAACCCGGCGAGCGAGGCGTCGCCCGCGCCGACGTTGCTGCGGACGACGGCGGCGCGGGCGGTGGCGTAGTACGTGCCCTCCGCCCCGGCCAGGAGCTGTCCGTCGGCGCCGAGGCTGGCCAGTACCGTACGGGCGCCCATGTCCCGGAGATCCCGCGCCGCCTTCAGCGCGTCGCCGACCGTGGCGAGGGGGCGGCCGACCGCCTGGGCCAGTTCTTCGACGTTGGGCTTCACCACGTCGGGGCGCTCGCGGAGTGCGGCGAGGAGGGAGGCGCCCGAGGTGTCCAGGGCGATCCGGGCGCCCGCCCGGTGGGCGCGGGCCACCAGTTCGGCGTACCACTCGGGGGCCAGGCCGCGCGGAAGGCTGCCGCAGCAGGCGATCCAGTCGGCGCCTGCCGAGTGGTTCTGGGCCGTGGTCAGGAGCGACTCGGATTCGGCCGCGGTGAGTTCCGGGCCAGGGGCGTTGATCTTGGTGAGGGTCCCGTCCGGTTCGACCACGGTGATGTTGGAACGGGTGTGGCCCGATACGGGCACCGGCGCGACCTCGATCCCCTCCGCGGCGAGGAGTTCGGCCACCAGCGCACCCGGCGCCCCGCCCAGCGGCATGACGGCGAGGGTGCGGCGTCCGGCGGCGGCCACCGCGCGGGAGACGTTGACGCCCTTGCCGCCCGGGTCCATCCGGTCGGTCGTGGCGCGCAGCACCTCACCGCGTTCCAGGGCGGGGACTTCGTATGCCCGGTCGAGGCTGGGGTTGGGGGTGACGGTGAGGATCATGTGCACTCGTTCCTAGACACACTGCACTTCGGTGCCGGCCGCTTCGATGGCGGCGGCGTCTTCCGGGCTCAGGCCGGTGTCGGTGATGAGCAGATCGACGTCGGTCAGGTCGCCGAAGCGGGCGAAGTGCTCCTGGCCGTACTTGGCGGAGTCGGCCAGCAGGACCACGCGGCGGGCGGAGGAGACGCAGGCGCGCTTCACCGCCGCTTCGGCCAGGTCGGGGGTGGTGAGGCCGCCGCCGGGTGAGAAGCCGTTGGTGGCGAGGAACGTCACGTCGGCGCGGATCTCGCCGTACGCGCGCAGGGCCCAGGCGTCGACGGCGGCGCGCGTACGGTGGCGGACCCGGCCGCCGACGAGGTGCAGGTCGATGCCGGGGTGGTCGGCGAGGCGGGCGGCGACCGGGAGTGCGTGGGTGACGACGGTGAGGCCGCACTCCAGCGGTACCTCCGCCGCGAGGCGGGCGATGGTCGAGCCGGCGTCGAGGATGACGCTGCCGTCGGCGGGCAGTTCGGCGAGGGCGGCCCGGGCGATGCGGTCCTTCTCGTCGGCGGCGGTGGATTCGCGCTCGGCCAGGTCGGGCTCGAAGCCGAGGCGGCCGGCGGGGATGGCTCCACCGTGTACGCGGCGCAGGAGGCCGGCGCGGTCCAGGGACTTGAGGTCCCGGCGGACGGTCTCCGCCGTCACCTGGAAGGTTTCCGCGAGGGAGAGCACGTCCACCCGTCCGCTCTCGCGTGCCAGGCGGAGGATCTCCTGTTGGCGCTCCGGTGCGTACATGTGGGATTACTTCCGTTCGATGCCCGATTCTGTGGTTTTGAAGGGATGGTACGGCCGGGTTGCCTGCGTGTAAACAGATTCGGGCAAGGGGATGGGCACATTCGGGCGTCGGAGAAAACAGAACGGCGCCCGTGTCCCCCGGACACGGGCGCCGTTGGCAGTACGAGCTCGGAGTGTGCGAGCTCAGGGTGTGAGGGCCGGCTCCTTGGAGACGGCCGCGGAGTCGCCGGCCGCCACCTCCGCGCCGGCCTTCGGGCGCGCCGGCAGGGCGAACATGATGCAGAAGATGGCGACCAGGACCGCCGTCGTCCACCACAGCGCGTTCTGGAACGCGTCCACGAAGGCCGTGCCGACCGCGGTGGGTGCGAGGCCGTCGTCGATCACACCGAAGAAGACGACGGAGACGAGGCCGAGACCCAGCGCGTTGCCCGTCTGCCCCATCGTGTTGATCAGGCCGGACGCCGAGCCCGCGTGGTCGCGCGGTACGTCGGACAGCACCGCGTCCGTCAGCGGCGCCACGATCAGTCCCATGCCGAGGCCCATCACCACGAGCGGCAGCGCCATCTGCCAGGACTGGATGGCCGTGCCGTACCGGTCCGCCTCCCAGATGTAGAGCAGCAGTCCGGCCACCATCGTCAGCGCGCCCGCCTGGAGGACCTTCCGGCCGAAGCGCGGTACGAGTTTCTGTACGGACAGACCTGCCGCCAGCGACACCGCGATGGAGAACGGGATGCCCGTCGTACCGGCGCGCAGCGCGCTCCAGCCGAGGCCCATCTGCATGTACAGCGTCCAGACCAGGAAGAAGATGCCCAGCGCCACACCGAACGTCAGCTGCACCGCGATGCCCGCCGCGAAGCTCTTGACCTTGAAGAGCGAGAGCTCGACGAGGGGCGAACCGTCCTTGCGGGTCTTGTAGCGCTCGTACACGACGAAGAGCGCGAAGACGGCCGGGCTGGCGATCATCGAGAGGTGGCCCCACAGCGGCCAGTCCAGCTCCTCGCCCCGGGTGAGCGGGTAGATCAGCATGAGGAGGCCGAGCGTCGCGAGCGCCACGCCCACGAGGTCCAGGCGCAGGGCCTTGGGGGCCTTCGACTCGGTGATGAAGCGGGCGCCGAGGATCAGTCCCGCGATGCCGACGGGGAGGTTGATCAGGAAGATCGGGCGCCATCCCAGCCCGAAGAGGTTCCACTCGGTGAGCAGCGCGCCCAGTATCGGGCCCGACACCGCGCCGAGGCCGACGATCGCACCGAAGAGACCGAAGACCTTGCCGCGCTCGTGCGCGGGGAAGGTGGCGTGGACGATCGACAGGACCTGCGGCACCATCAGGGCAGCCATCGCGCCCTGGAGGATGCGGGAGGCGACGAGGATCTCCGAGCCGCCGGCGAAGCCGCAGAGCGCCGAGGCGAGCGTGAAGCCGCCGATGCCGAGCAGGAAGAGGCGCTTGCGGCCGTAGATGTCACCGAGCCTGCCGCCCGTGATCAGCCCGGCGGCGAAGGCCAGGGCGTATCCCGCGGTGATCCACTGGACGGCGCCGAACGTGGCGCCCAGGTCCTGCCGGATGCTGGGGATCGCTATGTTGACGATCGTCACGTCGACCAGGTCCATGAAGGCGGCGGTCATCACGATGGCGAGCGCGAACCACCGGCGGCGGTCGGGCGGGGCTGTTGAAGTCATGGTGTGAGGCTAGGGGGGATGTAGGACAGGTCATGTCCTAAGGGGGCGGCATCCTGAAGAACATGACGACCGACACTCCGGCCCGGCTCCTGCAACTCCTCTCGCTGCTCCAGACGCCCCGCGAATGGCCGGGCAGCGAGCTCTCCGAGCGGCTGGGAGTCAGCCGCCGTACGGTGCGGCGCGACATCGACCGGCTGCGCGAACTCGGCTATCCCGTACAGGCCACCATGGGTGCGGACGGCGGTTACCGGCTCGTCGCGGGCAAGGCCATGCCGCCGCTGGTCCTCGACGACGAGGAAGCCGTCGCCATCGCCGTGGGACTGCGGGCGGGAGCGGGTCACGCGGTCGAGGGCATCGAGGAGGCGTCCGTACGGGCGCTGGCGAAGCTGGAGCAGGTACTGCCGTCGCGGCTGCGCCGGCAGGTGTCGACCCTTCAGGCCGCCACCATCCCGCTGACCAGCGGCGACGGCGCGACCATCGACCCCCGCACGCTGACCGTGATGGCGGGCGCGGCGACCGGGCAGGAGCGGCTGCGCTTCCGCTACCGGTCGGGGAACGGGTCCGAGACCAGGCGGCTCGTGGAGCCGCACCGGCTGGTCAGCACGGGGCGGCGCTGGTACCTCGTGGCGTACGACCTGGACCGGGAGGACTGGCGTACGTTCCGCGTCGACCGGGTCAGCGAGCCGTTCGCGACGGGGGCGCGCTTCACGCCGCGGGGCCTGCCGAGCGGGGACGCCGCCGAGTTCATCCGGCAGTCCCTGAACCGCTTCCAGTCGCGGTACCGGGTGGTGGCGACCTTCGAGGCGCCCGCCGCTTTCGTGGCGGCCCGGCTGCCGGACTCGCTCGGCACCCCGGAGCCGGTGGGGGACGACGACAGCCACTGCCGGCTCGACGTCACCTCCACCGAATCGATGGAGTGGCTGGGGATCCGGCTGGCACTGGTGGACTGCGAGTTCACGGTGTCCGAGCCACCTGAGCTGGTCGGCTACCTGGCCGATCTCGGCGGCCGGATCAGCCGTGCGACCGCCGAACGGGACCGGTAGACCGGGCGGCCGGGACCGGTGGACCGGGAGCGCACGAGGTCGGCCGCTCCGATCAGCCGCTCCGATCAGCCGGGCCGATCAGCCGGGCCGCCTCGCCGAGCGCGGCTCCGAGCACGGCGGGGGCGGGCAGCCGTGAGCCCCGGCGCCGGGGGGAGGGCACCGGGGCTCGTCCCTGGGAAGGAGACGACGGTTCGGTCTCCGGGAGCGACACCGCGGTTCGGCCGTCTCCGGGAGGAACACGACGGCTCGGCCGTCTCCCGGGGGCACACGACGGTTCGGCCGGGGCGCTTACGCCGCCGATTCGAAGCCGGTGTCGTGGGCCAGGCGCTTCAGCTCCAGCAGAGCGTGCTTCTCGATCTGCCGGATCCGCTCGCGCGTCAGTCCGTGCTGCTTGCCCACCTCGGTCAGGGTCCGCTCGCGGCCGTCCTCGATGCCGTAGCGCATACGGATGATCGAAGCGGTGCGCTCGTCGAGGTGGCCGATGAGGTTCTCCAGCTCCTCGCTGCGCAGCAGGGAGAGCACCGACTGCTCGGGCGAGACCGCCGAGGTGTCCTCCAGCAGGTCTCCGAACTGGGTCTCGCCCGCGTCGTCGACCGGCATGTTGAGCGACACCGGGTCGCGCGCCCAGTCGAGGACGTCGCTGATGCGCTGCGGCTTGGCCTCCAGCTCGGCCGCGATCTCCTCGTGCTCCGGGTCGCGCCCGTGCATGCGGTTGAACTCGCGCTGCACGCGGCGGATGCGGCCCAGTTCCTCCACGAGGTGGACGGGGAGCCGGATGGTGCGCGACTGGTCGGCTATGGACCGGGTGATGGCCTGGCGGATCCACCAGGTCGCGTACGTCGAGAACTTGAAGCCCTTCGCGTAGTCGAACTTCTCGACCGCGCGCACCAGACCCGCGTTCCCCTCCTGGATCAGGTCGAGCAGGGGCAGACCGCTGCGCGGATAACGGCGCGCGACCGCCACGACGAGGCGCAGGTTGGAGCGTATGAAGAGGTCCTTGGCGCGCTCACCCGCCACGACCAGGGCTTCCAGCTCCTCGCGGGAGGCGCCGTTCGCATCGCTCTCCACCTCCTTGTCGAGGATCTGCTGGGCGTACACGCCCGCCTCGATCGTCTGTGAGAGGTCGACTTCCTTTTCGGCGTCGAGCAGCGGCGTCCGTGCGATTTCGTCGAGGTACATGCCGACCAGGTCGCGGTCGGCGATCTCCCCGCCTGCGGCGCGAACGCTGCGCACCCCGCCTGACCCGCTGCTGGCGGTCTGACGACGGGCGACGGCACGGGTTGCCATGCGTGCTCCCTTGCGTAAGTAGGTCGCGATTGGTTGGCTGCCGGACCCCCTTCGGGTGCCCTGCTTCCGAAGGAAACAACGACTGGAATCCGGACAGAATTCCCATGGCGTGCATTCATTTTCGTGATCTTGCAGTACCCTGTCGGCCGCCGAGGGGAGACGCATGCCGCAGGGACACTCAGAGGTGCAGGTCAGGGCGGGCACGGAGGCCGACCTCGGAGCCCTCACCGACCTCTACAACCACTACGTCCGTGAGACGGCGATCACATTCGACACCGCCGTCTTCACGCCCGAGCAGCGCCGCCCGTGGCTGCGCTCCCACCCTGAAGACGGCCCGCACCGCCTCCTGGTTGCTCACGATGTGCGTTCCGGCCGCATTCTGGGCTACGCGACGAGCAGCCCTTTCCGGCCGAAGGCCGCCTACGCCACCTCCGTCGAGGTGAGCGTGTACTGCGCACCCGAGGCCGGCGGGCGCGGCATCGGGACCCTGCTCTACACGGCGCTCTTCCCGGACCTAGACGGCCCGCACACATACGGCCCGGACCTGGAGGGTGCAGACCTGGACGGCCAGGACCTGTGTACGCCCCGGTGCCGGTCAGCCGCGTGCGCGGCGCTCGCCGGTCAGCCGAATTGCACCGACCGCTTCGCCAGTCCCATCCAGAAGCCGTCGATCACGTCACGCTGCGACCCCAGCTCGCCCTCCGATGCGCCCAGCGTCACGAACAGCGGCGCGAAGTGCTCGGTGCGCGGGTGGGCCAGGCGGCCGGCCGGCGACTTGTGTGCGAAGTCGAGCAGCGCGTCCACGTCCGCCGCCGCCAGCGCCTCGCGCCCCCACGCGTCGAACTCCGCCGACCAGCCGGGCACCCCGCCGCCCTGGTGGCGCAGGGCGGCCAGGTTGTGGGTGAAGAAGCCGCTGCCGACGATCAGTACGCCCTCGTCGCGCAGCGGCGCGAGCTTGCGGCCGATGTCCATCAGCCGCCGCGGGTCGAGGGTGGGCATGGAGATCTGGAGTACGGGGATGTCGGCCGCCGGGAACATCTCCACCAACGGGACGTACGCCCCGTGGTCGAGCCCGCGGTCCGGGAAGTCCTGGACGGGCGTGCCGGGCCCGCTCAGCAGCTTCCGTACGGACGCTGCCAGGTGCGGCGCTCCGGGAGCCGCGTACTCCACCCGGTAGTAGTGCTCCGGAAAGCCCCAGAAGTCGTACACGAGCGGGACGGTTTCCGTGGCGCCGAGGGCGAGCGGGGCCTCCTCCCAGTGGGCGGAGACCATCAGGATCGCGCGGGGGCGCGGCAGCTCGGCGGACCAGGCGGCGAGCTGGCCGGGCCACACGGGATCGTCGGCCAGCGGCGGCGCGCCGTGGCTCAGGTAGAGGGCGGGCATACGCTCCATGGCCGAACCTTCCTTGAAGTTTCAAGCTCTCGTCGCTACAACCCTAACTCCATCTAGTTTAAGTTTCAAGAAGTGGGTCGTACAGTGGTGTGCATGACGACGGCACCCCGCTGGCTCAGCGAACAGGAACAGCGCACCTGGCGCGCCTACCTCCAGGCAACCACGCTTCTGGAGGACCACCTCGACCGCCAGCTCCAGCGTGACGCCGGAATGCCGCACGTCTATTACGGCCTGCTGGTGCAGCTCTCCCAGGCACCGCAGCGGCGGCTGAGGATGACCGAGCTGGCCCGCGTCGCCAAGATCACCCGCTCCCGGCTCTCGCACGCGGTCGCCCGCCTGGAGCGCAACGGCTGGGTGCGACGCGAGGACTGCCCCTCCGACCGGCGCGGGCAGAACGCCGTACTGACGGACGAGGGGTACGCGGTGCTGAAGCAGACCGCGCCCGGCCATGTCGCCACCGTCCGGCAGGCGATGTTCGACCGGCTCACCCCGGAGCAGGTCGGCCAGCTCGGCGAGATCATGCGGGTGATGGCCGAAGGACTCCAGCCGCAGGACACGGACGCGGACCTGCCCTGGCTCCGCTAGGAACCGGGACAGGCCCGCTGGACCGGCGTACGCCGCTGGACCGACGTACGCCGACAGGCAGATACGCGTGTGTCAGACGTCAGAGCGCGATGACGGGGATCTTGATCTCGTCCGCCGCATCCGTTTCGGTGCCGGCACCCGTGCCCGGCCCGGAGCCCGCGATCGTCGTCGTACCCGGACGGCCGGTGTTGATCAGCGTCAGCGCGATCGTCGCGGAGACGGCCAGGATGCCGACCGCCCACCAGATGGCGCTCGCGTAGCCGTGCACCATCGCCTGCGCCTGGAGCAGCTGCTCGTTGGTGGCGCCGGCGGCGTGCGAGGCGATGTACGCCGTGGTGGCGCTGGCCGCGATGGTGTTCAGCAGCGCCGTACCGATCGCGCCGCCCACCTGCTGCGAGGTGTTGACCATGGCCGAGGCCACGCCCGCGTCACGCGGCTCGATGCCGTGCGTCGCCAGCGACATGGCCGGCATGAACGCCGTACCCATGCCCAGACCCAGCAGCAGCTGCGCGGGCAGGATGAGTCCGGCGTACGACGAACCGATCTCCAGCTGCGTCAGCAGCAGCATGCCGAGCGCCGCGACCAGGAAGCCGGGACCCATCAGGTAGCGGGGTGCGACCCGCGTCATGAGGCGGGCGCCGATCTGGGTCGAGCCCGTGATCATGCCCGCGATCATCGGCAGGAAGGCGAAGCCGGTCATGACGGGCGAGTAGCCCTTCACGATCTGGAGGTAGTAGGTGAGGAAGAGGAACAGGCCGAACATCGCGATGACGGCGAGACCCAACGACAGGTATACACCGCCGCGGTTGCGCTCCATCAGGACGCGCAGCGGCAGCAGCGGCGACTTGACCTTCGACTCGACGAACACGAAGGCGGCCAGCAGCACGGCCGAAGCGACGAACAGGCCGACCGTGGCGCCCGCCGCCCAGCCGTCGGACTCGGCGCGCGTGAAGCCGTACACCAGCGCGACCAGGCCCAGCGTGGAGAGAACGACACCGGGGATGTCGAGCGGCGAGCGGTTGCGGCCGCCGGCCGGCTCGCGGATCACGAAGTAGGCGCCCGCGGCGGCGACGATCGCGAACGGGATGTTGACGAAGAAGGTCCAGCGCCAGTTCAGGTACTCGGTGAGGAAGCCGCCCAGGATCAGGCCGACCGCGCCGCCACCGCCCGCGATGGCACCGAAGATGCCGAACGCCTTGGCGCGCTCCTTCACGTCGGTGAACGTCACCGCGAGCAGCGAGAGCGCGGCCGGCGCGAGGAGTGCGCCGAAGGCGCCCTGGAGGGCGCGCGAGCCGAGCATCATCGCCTCGTTGGTGGCGGCGCCGCCGAGCGCGGAGGCCGCGGCGAAGCCGAGGAGGCCGACGACGAAGGTGCGCTTGCGGCCCCACAGGTCGGCTATGCGGCCGCCGAAGAGCAGCAGTCCGCCGAAGGCCAGGGCGTACGCGGTGATGACCCACTGGCGGTTGGCGTCGGAAATTCCCAGGTCCTGCTGGGCCGACGGCAGCGCGATGTTCACGATGGTCGCGTCGAGCACCACCATCAGCTGGGCGAGGGCGATGAAGACGAGGGCTTTCCAGCGGTTGGGATCAGGGAGGACAGCGGCGGCTGTTTTTGGCATGGAGGTATCCACCTAAGGGTGCGAAGAGCCGAAAAAGGTACGTAATTAAGCGGGCGGAGGGCCGAGTGGGGTGGGAGTCACGGGCCGAGTGGGGTGGGAGTCACGGGCCGAGTGAGGCGGGAGTCACGACTCCCGGCGCAGGTCCTCCAAGGTCGCGGGAGAGCCGGGGAGAACGGAGCGCGCCGGTGCCTCCAGGCCGTCGAGGAAGAGTTGCAGGTGCCGGTGCACGAACTGGTCGAAGTTGACGCAGGCGCTGCCCGGCAGCGGGCGGGTGAGCTGGGAGAGCGCGACCATCAGGTCGCCGACGGCCACGTCGTCGCGGAGCCGGCCCGCCTGCCGGGCGCGCTCCATGAGGCCGTCGACGGCGTGTTCGAGGCGCGCGCGCTCGGCGAGCAGTTCCGGGTGCTCCTTGTCGAAGCCGTCGGCGAGCATCGGGCACAGCGCGCCGATGCGCTCGTCGGCGGCGGCGTGCACGAAGCGGCGCAGCGCGTCGAACGGGTCGGCCTCTTCGGCGGTCGCCGCGTCCGCCCGGTCCGTGGTGCGGGACATGACGGAGACGACCACGTGGCGGATCAGTTCGTCGCGGTCGGGGAAATGCCGGTACAGCGTCGCGTTGCCGACGCCCGCGCGGCGGGCGATCTCGTCGAGCGGCACCTCGGGGCCGAACTCGACGAACATCTCGCGCGCGGCCGCGACGATCCGCTCCCGGTTGCGCACGGCGTCGGCCCGCGGGCGCGGGGCATTGCGCTGAGCGGTTCCGGTGCGGGTGACGGTGGCCACGGCGCTTCCTCTCGGGCGTAGGCGGTGCGGTCGCGTGCGTACGGCGTGCGGCATGCGACTCAGGTACGTAACCGGGGATCGTTTCCCCACTTCGGCGAACACAGGCATAAACGGGGAGACGGTCCCCGGTTATTTCCCGAAGGCGCACATGTGAGCCGGATCACGCACCGGGCCGAAATTCCCACGATCGGGCCACCCAGCGGGCGCCCGGACGGCCCCCGGCAGAGGGTGATCGAACGAGAGCAGTCAGGGACGGCCGACTGCCGCGGACCCCGAAGGCGAATCTATGCAGCAGACCCGCCCCCGGATACGCAAGCCCCGCCACATCGTCAGCGTCGCCGTCCTGACCGGCCTGGCTCTCACCTCCGTGACCTCCGCCGGCTCCCCGCTCAACAACGGCTCCGAGGCGTCGGCCGGCCCGGTGGGCGCCGGCGACCAGGCCGTCTCGGTGGTCGACGAGGCCGCCCTCAGACCGTGCCGGATCACGGGCACCATGGGCGTACAGATGTCGGAAGGGCTCCCGACACCGCCCGGCTTCGCCCGCTCGACGGGTGAGGTACGCGCCCTCACCCTCATGATCGACTTCTCGGACGCGCCGGGGAAGGGCCCGGCACGCGACCGGTTCGAGGAGTTCTTCCCGCAGACGACGAAGTGGTTCACGACCAGCTCGTACGGGCGCCTGCGCTACCGCCCCGTGACCCCGTTCACCGACTGGGTACGGATGCCGCTGCCCTTCGCGGCGTACGGGATAGACCGGGGCTCACCGTACGAACCGGGCTACCGCAGCCTCGTCCAGGACATCATCGCGGAGACCGACGACCGGGTGAACTTCCGGGCATACGACCTGGTGAACATCCTGGTCACGCCCAATGCCGGGCCCTCGGCCCTGGACACCGTCCTGTCCGTCACCTTCTCCGGCAACGACGACGCGCCGCGCGCGGACGGGGTCCCGCTGGCCAACACCTCGTTCGTCTACAGCCGCCAGGACGACGGATCGGGCTCCTACGGCGAGACGGGCTTCCGGGTGCTGCCGCACGAGAACGGCCACGTCTTCGGGCTGCCGGACCTCTACACCGTGGACGGCGGCGGGACCGTCGGGCACTGGGACATCATGTCGGAGGACTGGGGGGCCAACAACGACCTGCTGGGCTGGCACAAGTGGAAGCTGGGCTGGCTGGACAGCGCACAGATCCGCTGCGCGTCCGAGCGCGGCACCACCGAGCACCTCCTGGCGCCCCTCGCCTCCCGCGACGGGCACGAGGGCCGGGCGAAGCTCGTGTTCGTACCCCTGACGGAGACGACGGGGTACGCCGTCGAGGTCCGCATCCGGGCGGGCAACGACGACGCCGTCTGCAAGCCGGGAGTACTGGTCTACCGCGTCGACGCTGACGTCGACACCGGCAACGGGCCGGTGACCGTCGCCGACAGCGAGCGCGACAGCGGGGGCTGCACGCGGCAGCCCAATGTGCACGCCGAGCTGTCGGACGCGCCGTTCGAGGAGGGCGAGACGTTCCGGGACCGTCAGCACGGCGTCCGAATCGCCGTGACGGACGAGGACGAGCGCGGCAACTTCCGCGTCCGCGTCACCCGCCGCTGACCCTGGGCAACTTCCGGGTCCGCGTCCGCGTCACCCGCCGCTGACGAGGGACAGCCCCGCGGATCACCCGCCGCTGACGAAGGGCCCGGCGGTGGCGCGCAGCTCCCGCTTGAGGATCTTCCCGGTGGCGTTGCGGGGCAGCGGTTCGTCCCGTACGCACACCTGGGCGGGCACCTTGAACGCGGCGAGGCGCTCGCCGACGTGCGCGCGCAGCTCCGGCGCACCGGCCGTGGCGCCGGGCCGCATCCGAACGACGGCGGCGACCTCCTCGCCCAGCACCGGGTGCGGGACGCCGAGCACGGCCGCTTCGAGCACGTCCGGGTGGGCGTGCAGCACGCTCTCGACCTCGACGCAGTACACGTTCTCGCCGCCCCGGACGATCATGTCCGTGATCCGGTCGACGATGCTGACGCGGCCGTCGCGCACGGTCGCGAGGTCACCGGTCATGAACCAGCCGCCGTCGGCGAAGGCCCGCGCGGTGGCATCGGGGTCGTTCCAGTACCCGCGGATGAGGGACTGCCCGCGCAGCCACAGCTCACCGACCTCGCCCTCGGCCACGGCCTGGCCTCCGGGCCCGGCGACGCGGACCTCGGTGCCGGGTGCGGGCCTGCCGACGCTGCCGGGGTACGCGCGGTACGCCGCCCCGAAGTTGGCCATGACGCCGCCGCAGGTCTCGGTGAGCCCGTAGCCGTTGCGCGGCTCGACGCGCCCGCCGTACCGGGCGGTGAGCCGCCCGACGAGGCCGGCGGGCGCGGCGGACCCGCCGGTGTTGAGCATGGTGAGGCTCTCCAGCCCGTCCCCGGCGGCCTCGGCGGCGTCCAGCAGCTGGAGGGCGGTGGCCGGCACGCCGGCGTAGTGCGTGACGCGGTGCTCGCGGATCAGCTCCAGCGCCCGCCCTGCGTCCCACTTGCGCATGAGGACGAGGGTGCCGCCGGCCGCCATGACGGAGTACAGCGCGGTGAAGGCCGCGACGTGGAAGAACGGGAACGTCATGAGCGACACCGGGGCCGGCCCCTGCCCCGGAATCTGCCCGCGCCCGAGTGCGGAGAGCGCGGCGTGGAAGCGCGGGTGCGTGGCGGCGCCCGCCTGGGCGAGGTGGGTGGCCACGGCGCCCTTGGGCCGGCCCGTGGTGCCTGAGGTGTAGATGATCGTGGCGTCGTCCTCGAGGCGCACGTCCACGTCGGGCGGCCCGAGCAGCGGGTCGGCCGCCCGGATCCCCTCGTACGCCTCGTACTCCTCGCCCCACTCCCCCGCGTCGCCGTGGAACACGATCACCCGAGGGCGGTCCTTCCGCCCCCGGGCCCAGGGCTCCACGCGCGGCAGCCGCTCGCCGTCGACGAGCAGCACGCGGGGCGCGCAGTCGTCGAGCGCGTACGTCAGTTCCGGCCCGGTCCACCAGGCGTTGAGCGGTACGGCGACGAGACCGGCCAACTGGGTCGCCCAGAAGGCCACTTGCCATTCGGGGTGATTGCGCATGGCGATGCCGGCGCGGTCCCCGGGCACGAGCCCGAACTCCCCGGTGAACCGCCGGGCCAGCGCGCAGGCCGCGGCGAAGAACTCGCCGTACGTGTACGTCCCGCTCTCCGCGACCAGGAAGGGCCGGTCGCCGTACGCCCAGGTCGCCTCGACGAACTCGCGCAGCGTCCGGGGCCCGCCGGCGTACAGCGGACTGCCGTCCTCCGCGCGCACGACCTCGAAGGGCGCCCCGAGGGCGGTCAGCGCGGCTTCGGCGGCGCGCAGCGGATCATTGTTCGGCACGGACGGACCTCTCCAAGCGCTTGCTCAGCACCCCGGACGCTATGCCGGGTGCCGCTCCGCGTCAAGGTCGGTGCATCCACCATCTTTCTCCCGTCCGGGCGCTTCCCCCTGCCCGGCCTCTCCACTCCCCACAGGCGCCCCACTCCCCGCACGCACTCCACTACGCCCCCGACCTGCACCCCGGCAGGCGACCGCCAGCGCGGCCGGCAGCAGGAGCCCGCCGGCCACGACGATGGAGACGGTGATCCCCAGCAGGTCGGCGGCAAGGCCGCCCAGGACGACCCCGATGATGGTGAAGTTGACCATCAGGGCGTTGAGCAGCCCGACGCCGCGCCCGCGCAACGCCTCGGGCAGGTCGCTGATCAGCGTGTTCGCCACCGGGACCTGGAAGAGACCGGAGCCGACGCCCGCCACCAGGCACCAGGCCAGTACGACGCCCACCCCGAGGGTGTCCCGCAGCCGGCCGGTCGGGGCGAGGAGCAGCAGGGACACCCCGAACAGCACGATGGAGCCGATGAGCAGCCGCCGGTCGGAGAACCGGCGTACCAGCGGCGGGCCGGTCAGGGCCCCGATCACGCAGCCCGCGCCGAACGCCGCCTGTGCCAGGCCGAAGTTGAAGGCGGACAGGTCGAAGACGCCGAGGAGCTGGGAGTTGAGGTTGGTGGTGAACAGGCCGAGGACCAGCATCACCGGTACGAGGACGACCGCGAGGAAGCGCAGCGAGGGGACGGCCAGCACCCCGGAGATGCCGGTGCCCAGCGACTTCCAGTACGACTCCCGGCCGCTGTCCGGGCCGGGGACCGGCACCTCACGCAGTACGGCCATGCTGCCCAGCAGCACCGCGGAGATCACGAAGGTGGCCGCGTCGATGACGAAGACGGCGGAGACGCTGCCGAACGCGAGGAGCAGACCGCCCAGGGCGGGGCCCACGAGGTTCAGCGTGTGGTTGGAGGACTGGAACAGAGCCACCGCCGTCGGGATGCTGTGCCCCCGGACGATCAACGGGATCGCGGTGATCCGGGCCGTCTCGAAGAACGCCTTGGCGATGCCGGTGAGCAGGATCAGTACGAGCAGCAGCAGCGGCGAATCGCGGACCGGAATCATGGCCAGGACGAGCGCGACGCGGACCAGGTCGGAGCCGACCATCAGCCCACGGGCCGGAAAACGGTCGGCCAGCGGGCCCACGAAGGCCCCCAGCACGCCGGAGGGCAGGAGCTGGGCGATGACCACCAGGGACACGTACAGGACCGGATCCGAGGTCTCGGTGGCCACGACGTAGATCAGCGTGATCTTGGTGATGGCATCACCGAGGAAGGACGCGACAACGGCCAGCCAATAGCGTATGTACGTCCGGTCCTTGAGCAGTTCGAGCACTGCCGGCCCCCTGGTTCGAAGTCATGACGACGCCCTCGGAGTGGAGTGGCGCACGGTCTGTGCGGCCGCGCGGATCAGCGCGGCCCGCCCCTCGGGATGCGTACGAAACCCGGGCGGGCGGAGGCGAGTCCATCACGGCGACGGACACCGCGTAAGGGCCTCCTGGCCGCCCGGCGGGACCGGCCGGGCGACCGGGAAGACCACGAACGCTGCCCGGCCCCCAATGCTGCGCCCGCACGAGCACCCATCCGGTACCCTGTGGACCGGTGCCTCCACGGGGCGCCACACGCATTGGCCTCCGTAGCTCAGGGGATAGAGCACCGCTCTCCTAAAGCGGGTGTCGCAGGTTCGAATCCTGCCGGGGGCACAGGTCGGTCAGCCGGTCAGAGGAATCAAGGGCCCTTCCGTTCATACAACGGGAGGGCTCTTTCGTGATCTGGCGTCCGTAGACAGCGGTCCGGCCCGTGGTCCCGGCGGAGCACGGTCACCCTCCCCGCGTGTCCGGCATCGGTCGGGGCGGGAATCAGGGGCAATGAGCAGGGCGACTGTCTGTGACAGACGCAGTCGCAGCGTCGCGACGGCGAGCGCGCTGCCGGGCACCCGGACGTCGCCGGGGCCGAGGCCACGTTCTGGGTGCGGCGCCGAGTCGGAGGGTGAGGCTTCGGCGCCAAGCACATCCCCGCTGGACCGTCGGCCCTCAAGGGCTGGGTCCCTAGGACGTCCGCGCCCCGGCAGACTCGTAACAGCTGTCGGCCACGGCCAGGAAGTTCTTCTTCCTCTTCGCCTCCACGGCATTCGTCAGGTCCGCCCACCCCGACCGGGCCGCACTCCAATACGCCCTGCCGATCTCTCCACGAAAGAATGTGTCGAGATTTACCTTGAGCTGCGCATCGTTGACATCCCTCGTCATGTAGGCCGAGTAGTACCAGGAAAATATGAGATTCGAGAACAGGAGCTGTCTTTGTCTCTCTTCTGATCCAGAAGGTGTCCCCTCGCCCCAGCAGGGCCGCAGGGAGGGGTCGTTCATCGACATGTGTACAAGTTCTCTGTGGTGCGCCCTCATGTTCTCGTCCTGGGACATTCGCGTCTGCCGAGACTGATAGCTGAGTGAAATCGCGATAATGACGAGCGCGGCAGTGGAAATGGCAAGCGAGATGACCGAGATGGCTTGATTCACGTTCAACCCCCCGTTGAAACGGCTTCCATGACTGACTGCCCAGGCGCGGGGCCACCTCAAACGATCCCGGTCGTCGGGCACGACAGGCCGTACGCTGAGGCGGGTGACGCGATTGATCGTGGCAGCCGGTGGCGGGGGCGACGCTGTCGCCGCCGTGATGCTCGACGCGGCCCTGTACGCCGGACAGAGCCCGGCCCTGGTTCTCACGTACGCCTGGGACCGCCTCCTGATCGACCGCGTGCCCGGTCCACGGGGGCCGGGCAATTTCACCGGGCTCCGTCCGATCACCAGAAGCGTGCGGGCCGTGCCGGCCGGCGCCGAGGCGGTGGCACCCGCAGGGTCGACCCTGCCCAGGCTGGCTGCCGAACTGCCCCACACCTTCGCCCTCATCGACCCTCACCACGGGGCCGAGGGCATCGCCCGCCAGCTCGAAGAACTCACCGAGCACCTGGCTCTCGAATCGATCGACCTCCTGGACGTCGGCGGTGACATCCTCGCCCGGGGCGACGAGCCGACTCTCGTCAGCCCGCTGGCCGACGCCCTGACGCTCGCCGCCTGCTGCCGGGTCAACACCCCCGTACGGCTGCTCGTCGCAGGCCCCGGCCTCGACGGCGAGCTTCCCGCCGACGTCCTGCGTAACCGCATGGGCCCGGCGGTCCTCACCCTCACGGCCGAGCATGTCGAGCCGGCCGGACGGGTCCTGGAGTGGCACCCGTCCGAGGCGGCGGCGATGCTCGCGGGCACAGCCCGAGGGGTACGCGGGCTGTGTGAGGTCGTGGGCGCCGGCCGGCCCGTCCCGCTCACCGGGGACAGCCCCACGATCCACGAAGCCGGACTGGACGACGCGCTCAACCGCAATCGGCTCGCCCGAGCCGTCCTCGCGACCGTAAGCCTGGAAGAGGCCGAACAGTACAGCCGCGAGATCTGCGGGTTCTCGGAGATCGACGACGAGCGCGACAAGGCTATGCGGCTCGGCTCCCGGCCGGACCACAGGCTCGCCCCGGAGTCCACGCTCCGCCGGCTCGACCGCTTCGAGGCCGAGGCCCGCAGCCGGGGCATCACCCACGCGACCTTCGGCAGGCTCACCGAGGCCCTCGGCCTCAACGGCACCCAGCGCCCGGACCTCCAGGCCCTGCTTCTCGGCATCCGCCCGGAGCAGTACCAGTCCCCGCTGTGGCACATCCCGGCCGAGGTCTGAGAAGCGACCGCCTTGTGCGAGGCCGGTCCTTCGGTCCGCGCCGGCTAGGGGAGTGTTCTGCGTACGAGCGCTCTGGCGACCGGCTCCCCCGTGGCCTGCGCGTACGCCATGCGCTCCTTCACTTCCCGCAGCGTGCGCGGCCGGTAGCCGGGGCCGCCGCAGCAGCTCTTGTGGAAGCGGATTCCGGCGTTCAGGAGTACGGACAGGACCCGCCAGCCCTCGCGGTCCCGCTTGGACGGCGGGGCGAAGGCAGAACCCACATGGATCAGCGGCTCCGCGCAGCCGGGACAGCGGCGCTCGTGATCACCGGACCGCGCCGGGTACGCCTGCTTGTACGAGGCCCGGCAGGGCAGGCAGACGTAGGAAGTCCTCGCGTGGCCGAACATGCCGTCAGCCTAGAGCGGTCGGAGGAGCGGTTCCACGGCTTTCCCGACGGCTGGGAGCTGTCCGGCCCGGCCGCGCTCTGGGCTGCTCGCCACGGACGTCGGCTGCCGCGGTAGTCGGACCGGACCGGACTCGACGTTACGAGTCGGACCGGACCGGCCTCGACGTTACGAGTCGGACCGGACCGGACTCGATGTTGCACAACCTTCGTACACGTTTGCGGGTCTCCTCTGTGATCACCGCGTCCTTACGCACCGCACCTGGAGAACTCACTGTGCACAAGCGTTTCAGAACTGCCCTGGCCGTCGCGACCGCCGCTGCGCTGACCGGCGGGCTGCTGGGCGTGGCCGCCGGAACGGCGGGGGCTGCCGCGCCCAAGGTGGAGAACGACTTCAACGGGGACGGCTTCAGCGACGTCGTGGTCTCCGCGCCCGGGGCCGGGAGCGCGGGCAACGGCGCCGGCGCCGTCGTCGCGTTCTACGGCTCCGCCACCGGCCCCTCCCTCACCGGACGCACGCTCATCAGCCAGGACACCCCGGGCGTGACCGGCTCCGGCGAGGCCACCGACCTGTTCGGCGCGGCCACCGCGCCGGGCGACTTCAACGCCGACGGGTACACGGACCTCGCGGTCGGTACGCCGAAGGAGGACACCGGCGCCGCGGTCAATTCCGGCCTCGTCCAGATCATCTGGGGCTCCCCGCAGGGCCTGTCCGGCGGGGTGAACGTGCCGAACCCGGCGCCCGTCGACGAGGGCCGGTTCGGTGCGTCGCTCGCCGCCGGCGACTTCGACGGCGACGGCAGGACCGACCTGGCCGTCGGCTCCGCCTCGGCCACCCTGCGGATCTTCTCGCACGGCATCGCCGAGGACGGCACGCCGGGCCGGAAGTCGTCCGTCGCCATGCCGATCCACAGCGGCATCAAGGCCGGAATTCTCAATCTCACCGCCGGCAAGGTCGACAAGGACGGCCGTACCGACCTCGTCGTCGACGGCCAGAGCCGCAATGTCTCGGGCGGCAAGCACCACAACGTCAACTACTACCTGCCCGGCGCCGAGGGCGGTCTCAAGGCGTCCAGCGCCAAGCTGCTGCCCGGTGGCATCAGCGGCGCGATCGGTGACCTCGACGGTGACGGTTACGGCGACCTCGTCACCGGTGTCTGGTGGGCCGCCGCCGGACCCAAGGGCCGGGCCGCCGGCAAGGTGATCATCAACTACGGGTCACCGAACGGCCCTTCGGGACGCACCCAGACCATCGACCAGGCGACCGGCGCCATCCCCGGCGAGCCCGAGAGCCTGGAGCGGTTCGGCGACGCCGTCTCGGTCGGTGACATCGACGGTGACGGCAGGAAGGACCTCGCCATCGGCACGCCGCGCGAGAGCTTCGCCCTCACCCACTCGACGTTCCGTGACGTCGGCACGGTCGTCGTGCTGCGCGGCACGGCGAAGGGGATCGACACCTCCGCCGTCCAGAACCTGCACCACCTGCTCCCGGACATGCCCGGCGTCCACCAGCTGGGCGCCCGCTTCGGCGGCGACGTACTGCTGTCCGACCTCAACGGGGACGCGAAGGCCGACCTGACCATTGGCTCCCGGTACGCCAACGCGGGCCAGGGCATGGTCACCACACTGCCCTCCGACGGCAGGAAGGTCGTCGTCGAAGGCGCGTTCCACACCGGCGCCGCCGATGCCCTCGGCTTCTGGGCGGGCCTCCCGCAGTTCGGCGGCGGCCTGCACAACTCCCGTGCGACGTCGACCATCTCCCGGTCGGGCGACCAGTAGGAGAGACTTCGTCGCCCGCCGGCCGGGCGCTGTGCGTGCGTGCGGCCGGCGGATCGCCGTACGTGCGCGCGGCCGGCGGATCGCCGTCACGCGCGGCAGGTGATCTTCATCTGGGCCGCCGCGTGGTGGGCGCCGACCCGGTCGTCGTCCCCCCAGTCGCGGCCCCGGTCGATCATCTGGACCGCGAAGGTGTCTCCCCTGACCTCGTGGCTCCCCACGGACACCAGGTCGCCCCGGTGGTCGGTCTGGCGGACCGCGAAGGCAGCGTACGACGACTCGTTGTCGTCGGGGTCGGCCAGCAGCCGGTAGAACGTGGGGTCGCCCGCGACGTCCACGTCGCGGGCGCTCTTCGGTACGTACACCGCCAGCGCGCACTCCTCGAAGCCGTCACCGACCCGCCAGGACCAGGTCGCGGTGTTGCCGCGGTCCTTGTCGGGGGCGCCCGACATGGGGACGGCACTGAACCGGCCGTCGCAGGAACCGCCGTCGAAGCCGCCGGAGTCGACCGTGTACCAGCCCGCGTCACCGTTCTCGAACCGGCCGAACTCCTCGTAGTGGCCGGCCGAACAGCCCGGTCCCGCCCACGCCGTGTAGGACGGGTGACGTGCGGGCGGCGGCGGGTTCTTGGGATTCTTGGGGTTCTTGGGTACGCGTGGGGTCTTCGCAGGGGGGCGGGACGTGGCGGCCGGGCTGCTCGGTCCCGGCGTCCGGCTCGCGCCGGGCGGCGGTGCGGCCGGGGCCTCGGGCGGGCCGGTCGGGCCGATCCGCGTCGGTACGCCGCGTGCGAGGTCGTCCGCGTTGCCCACGGGGTCGCCCGTACCGCCGCCGCTGCCGCCGTCCGCGTCGGCCAGCAGCGTGGCCGACGTGACGAGGACGGCCAGGGCGAGGACAACCGCCGTCGCCAGCAGCGCCTTTCGCGGACGGGAGAGCGTCGACAGGCGTCCCGCCGCGGTCTCCCGGGCGATCCAGGCCCCGCTCGCAAGGCGGCTTTCGCCCGTGTCGCCCCCGCAGCCGGGGCAGACCATGCCCGGGAGCGCACCCCTGCGTACGCCACCGCACTGTTCGCACACCATGCGCACCTTCTCGCACCCGAGCTCATGGATCGTGGATCGCAGATCGCGCCTCGTGCCCGTAGCTCGTGGCTCGTGGCTCGTGGCTCGTGGCTCGTGGCTCGTGGCTCGTGGCTCGCGAGCGCGAAGCGTCCGGACCGTCGATCGTCCTCAGAAGTCGTCGGCCCTGTGGCCAAGGGACCCACTATGCATGAGCCGACGACGGCGAGACAGAGGCCGGGCACGAATACCCGAACTGTGGTGCGCCCGCCCCCTCCGTGCGGCACGCCTCCCCGTGCGGCACGCCGTGCCCGGTGGCGGGGCTGGGGCGCGGGCTGCCCCGAGAAGGGGCCCGCGCCCCGCCCCTCAGCCGTCCTCGCGCGGCGCGTCGGCCGTCTCGCCGCCCGCGTCCGCCGGGCCACCCTCTCCCTCCGGACCGCCCGCGTCGTCCGGGCCGCCCTCTTCCTCCGTACCGCCCGCGTCGTCCTGACCGCCCGAATCCACCGGTCCGGCCGCCCGGTCCGGGCCGCCCACGTCCACTGTGCCGCCGCCGTCCCGGTTGCGGGGTTGCAGTTCCACGCTGATGCGGTGGGTCCTGTCGTTCCCCGTCGTCCTGCCGACGTCCGCCGTGACCACGCCGATCCGCAGACCGCCCTTGCCCCCGGTCTCACGGCGGACCTGGACCTCGAACTCCAGGTTCACTTTCTCCACCCGGAAGCGCAGGTCGCTTTCCCTGCCCCGGGTCTGCGCCTTCTCCAGCTCGGCGCGTACCTGGCTGATCACATCCGCCAGTTCCGCACCCTGTGTCTCGCCTTCGGCGTTCAATGTGCTCACATCCCCCCACTGCCGCCAAGGCCCCATTGTCACCTACCGCGACTATGCTGGTACAGCATGGGGGAGTCGATCGGTGGAGCCGGATTAGAGACCAACTTCCGTACGGATCTTGAGACTTGGCGTGTACGGATCCGCAGCAGCCCGCGCGGCCAAGTGCTCGGAGCCGGTGTGCTGCTCGGTGACGGGCTCGTGCTGACCTGCGCCCACGTCATCCGGATCTACGGAACGGACGTCCCCCAGCCGTCCGTGACCGTCGAGTTCCCCGGGGCCGCCGGCGGCGCCGGGTGTCTGCGCGCCGCCGTCGTACCGAACCACTGGGTTCCCCGCGCCGACGACCACAGCGGGGATCTCGCCCTCCTGCGGCTCGACGGGCCGCCGCCGGTCGTCTCGCACGCCACCCTCCACCGGATGCCGACCATCTGGAACCGCCGCGTCCACTTCGCTGGTTACCCTTCCAGGATCACCGGCGGCAAGTGGTCCGAGGCCCTCATCAAGGGCCCGGGCGGGCCCGGCGACGAGTGGGTGCAGATCGATCCGGTCACCGAGGCCGACACCCTGCTGCGGCGCTTCAGCGGCGCGGGAGTCGTCGACAACGCGACCCATCGCGTCATCGGGATCGTCGTCAGTAAACTCGACTCCGAACGCGACGGCGTGCACTACCGGCACGGTTACATGATCCCGACCGGCACGATCGTCAAGCACCTCGACCTCGTGCGCGAGCGCTTCGTGAGCGGCCGGCCCCCGGTGCCGGCCAGCCTCAGCGTCGACCCCGCCACCCTGGCCGCCCGTCCGGCGGTCCTCGTCCCGGTTCCCACCGGACCTGCCGATACCGCCGGACCTGCCGGTACGGCCGGACCTGCCGATACCGCCGGTACGGCCGGTGCTGCCGATACCGCTGGTCCCACAAGCCCCACCGATCCCGCACGTCCCAGTGATTCCGCCGGGCCGGGTAATCCCGCGAGCCCCAGTGATTCCGCCCCTCCCACCCACCCCGCGCATCCCGTCGCCGCCAACAGCCCAACCGGCCCCCCTGGTCCCACCCACGCCGCCGACGCCACTGCCCCCCACAGGCCCCGCCGCCCCGTGTCCGACCTCGGGTTCGCGCGCTGGGTCACCCGCTGGCTGGCGGGTGAAGAGGACATGGCCGATGTGGAGATCACCTTCGTACGGGACGAGGACGAGGACGCCGCCCTCGCCCTGCGCACCACCCTCACCCTCGCCGACCGCGAGCAGTCTCCGCGCACCTCCGTCGCCGTGCCCGGACGCGACCACACCGGCACGGCGCCCCGTGCGGGCAGCCTCGACCTGGCGCTGGACGTCGCCGGCAAGAGTCCCGCGCAGATCATCGAGGAGGTCGCCGAGGGCATGGCGCTCGACGGACCCGGCCTGCTGCCCCTGCCTGCGCGCATCGAGACCGGCGCCCTGCCGCTGACCACCGTGGTCCGCGGGGTGGACGACGCCCTCCGGCCGCTGGAGACGGTGGAGCTGCTGCACACGCTGGTGCGGGCCGGCGGGCGGCTCCTGCTGGTTTTCCGGCAGCTCGACTCCCCCGCCCTGCACCGTACGTACGAACGCCTCCTCGCCCCGGACCGCCCCCAGCGATGGCTGGAGCGCGTCGGCCTGCGCATCGGGGCGCTGGCCCGCACGGAGGAGTCCGCCCGGGAGTTACGGCGCCGAGCGGCGGCCTGCGTCACCCCCCTGCCGACCGTCCGCCGTTACGCCCCCGACCTCGCGATCAAGGCGGCCCGGCTGGAGGGCGATCCGCGGCAGGGCACGACCGGCTTCCTCGTCAAGCTGTCGTACGTCGAGAGGAACGCCGAAACCGCGCTGCTGGAGGCGGAGACCGCCCACCGGCTGCTGACCAGGCAGCTCGCCCGGCACCAGGAGCTGCGCGGCCTGCTCGACGGGCACCAGGCGCGCCTCGCCGCCCACGGCCTGGCCGAGGCGGCGGCCGCCCCGCACCAGGAGGCGCAGCGGCTGCTCACCGGCGGCCCGTGCGAGCTGCCGGTGGCGGCGGCGGCGGTCGACCGGTTCGCGCGGGAGGTCCGCAAGGTGCTCGCGGCCCGCACCGGCACGAAGGGGGACAAGTGAGAGCGTGTCCGCACCCCGGCTGCACCGGGCAGGTGACCGAAACCGGGTTCT